>JBCCDM010000032.1:0-23481 GCA_039030795.1 Cyanobacteria bacterium P01_A01_bin.84 | reverse complement strand
TCTGTATCTGAGACTATAACCAAATTAATTAGAAAAACTTGTTTTTTTGTATATTTTATAGTTTTGTAATAATTATTTTATATCTCCTCAATAAACAGATTTAAAATATACTTATTACTTAATTACTCTTGCTAAAAACATAGTTAAAAACATAAGTTGACAAATATAAATGTTTGATGATTTACTCAATTATCAAATATCATGAACCAACTTTTAATATTTAAAGATAAAACCCTTCTTCAACGAGCTTTAACCCATCGTTCATACCTTCATGAACATCCTGAAATTGGAGAACATAACGAACGTTTAGAATTTTTAGGTGATGCTTTACTCAATTATTTAAGCGGTAGCTATCTTTACAGTCGCTACCCCAATAAAGGAGAAGATGAATTAACCAGATATCGTTCTGCACTAGTAGATGAAAAACAGTTAGCTAATTTTGCATTAGAGATTGGTTTAGACACCAAGTTACTTTTAGGAAAAGGTGCTATACGCGAAGGTGGTTTCAAAAATCCCAATTTACTTAGTTGCGCTTTTGAAGCTGTAATCGCAGCATACTATCTAGATAATGATAGCAATATTGAAGCTGTAAGAACCGTTGTAAAACCGATATTTGAGTCAGTTCCTGAAAGTGTAATGAAGCGTCGTTCTAATGTAGATACAAAAAATCGTTTTCAAGAATGGGTGCAACGAAATATTGACCAAAATCCACCCAAATATGTCACTGTTCAAGTTGGTGGTTCTTGTCATGCTCCCGAATTTATTGCAAAAGTATTAGTCCATGAAAAAGTTTATGGAATGGGTCAAGGAAAAAATAAAAAAGAAGCAGAAAAAGCTGCTGCTGAGAATGCATTAGTCAGAGTTCAAGCTGATTAAATTCTTATGATAACTGGTAACTATCTATACATCTTTTAAAAATATTAGACTCGATTAATTTCGTGAAATTATTCCGAGGGAGTTTGGGGTAGTCTACCCCAATTCTTGATTTTCATAGTAACCGGGAGATGCCCTACGGAAATTAATTGAAAGGGGTAATAATTATTTTAGCCCGCAGGCTTATATATAGTATAGGCTGCGGGCTTTTTGCACAATTAAGATGCTTCTTACTGTAAAGGCATTGAAATACAATCTCTCTAGCAAATCTCTACCAATGCAACTTTAAATAAAATTGCTATAACAGTTCAGCTTAACGACTAAAGGAAATATATCTTCCAGATATCCATCGACTACCTACACTAGTTTTTAATTTATACCATCCATTTCTCTCATCTGATAAACTCACTCTTTGTCCGCGAGTCAGAGAACCCACAACTCCATACCTTGTACTAGGACCGGAACGAATGTTTAGTCTACTAGCTACAACTACTCCAGTAGCACCATGGAAATTGTCTGCACTTGAAATACTACCACCCGTTCCACCATATCCCATTACTCTAAGAGTTCTAGGACCAGCAATACCATCTACTCTTAAACCATTTGCACGTTGAAAATTCATTACAGCCCTTCTTGTAATGGAACCATAATATCCAGTTGCAGAAACACTACGGGGAAAATATCCTTTAGATTTGAGAGCAGTTTGAATAGTTCTAACGTTATAACCAGTTGAACCTTTTTTTAAAGTTAAAGCTTGAGCAGAACTTGCAGCAGTAATAACTGAACCAATTACAGCAGCTGATATTACGAATTTAGAAATTTTTCCTAACTTCTTCATAATAAATATCCTTGTAAAAAAATGTTAATTGATAATTATTTAATGCGTATTGTTTCCTTCTTTTTGTATTTCAACAATTACGCTATATTTAATTTATATAAACTATTTTATACAAAGTCATCAGTATTAAAACTTAGACAGAGAATATTTAAAAGTGCCACGATGTGGAAATATCTGTTATGGGGAATACTACAATAGTACGCGATCGCTTAGAGGGATACCCTTTACAGTATTAAAAACAAATTGTCAGTATATAAAATAAATCTAGTACCATATTTTTCCCAGTCAGAGACTTCCAATAAAACTTCCAATAAAACTTCCAATAAACAATCTTGATAATATGAGATTACTAACAGATTTAATTGATATCCAATGGGAAATATCTCATATCAGATGCAGAAAACGGGTAATTCTCAATATGCTGAGTAAGAGTTTCAATTTAACTTACGGGGTGGCTGATTGAATAGTTTTTGCAGCATTATTTCCTGAATTTCCCAGACCTGCAATTTTTCCTAGTCTTTGTGGTACAAAATCAGATTCTTTTGCACCATCAATTTTTGATAAATAACAGTCCCTGACTGCTAAGAGAAAACCTCTAATATTATCACTTCCACTTTTTTTCACTAAATCGTCGGCTTTTTTAAAGAATGCAGAACGCCATTTTCCATCATTATCACCGAAAAGCTCTACGGCGTATAAACCTGCTAGATATTCAGTTAACGGATCTAAGCAAAAACGAATTTCGTCTTTAGCGTAACCTATAGTTTGAATTAAATGTAAACGATTTTCCAAATAGTTTAAATGAATTTCCGGTTCATCCACACCTAAATCTGATAAAGCATCTATTGCATTTCCTAGTTTTGTATTACCTGGTTGATAACTTTGCTGCAAACATTCCCAAGCGATCGCTTTCATGTCTTGATGGACTGTTCTATCATCTAGGGTATCTCCTGTTACATCGCGATTGACTTCATTTAAGTATCCCAACATTAAACTAGGAACATTTTCGGGTAAGGTTTTTTGGGGTGCTTCCAGGTTTGCGATCAGTTGTTCGGCGTACAGTTTTGCCAGTAATACTGTAATATTACGCTGGTTTACCATTGAAGAAAGACGGTTACAAGCATCGAAAAATTCTTGGTCTGTTAATTCGTCTCGTTTTCCTCGTTGCATTAAATAAGCTTCCATGAATGAGGAAAGTTTATTAGCTTCAATACGTAGGGGTTTAACAACTGTTTTATTCACCCTGCCTAACTTTTCTTCTAAACGGGACGTAATTATTAAAGCATTGACTGGGAAATCAGGTGATTCTGGTTGAATTGCTTCTCGGGTGTCAGAATTCAGTTCAGAAAAACGATCTATTATAACTAAAATGCGTTGCTTTCGTAACAGAGGTATTAGTAATTCCTCGCATATCGGTTCCGGTTCGTCAATTAAAGCTTGTAACTGTCCCCAAATAGCTTCAAGTAAACGGGATTTATCTTCAACTTCCCGAAATTCTTCTTCTAAGAGCACGGGTAACATTAAGCGATCGCATAAACGTTTTTCTTTGTCTTCTGCCATCCCCCAATCAGCTAGCTGACAGGCTAAACTAGTTTTTCCAATCCCACCTTCTCCATGAATTAACAAACAAGTACGTTTTTTATTAAAAATAGAACGTAAATCTTCTGCTTGTAGTTGAGGAATCGTTTTACCTTCGAGAACTACGGGAATTGGAATATAAGTACTGCGGGAGTTAACTGTATCTTTTCTAGAAAACTGTTCTCTGGCTGAATTGATGTATTTTTTTACCCAAGCATCCAACACTTGCGGATGGTAATGGAAAAAACCTACAAATAAAACATATCTGAGGGGAACATTGATGCTGATTAATGGCAGGGAAAAGTCTGTGTAAGGTTTAAGAGCATTATTTATTTTTAACAACCATAAAGGTGCAACCCGGAGTAAAAGTAACCATAACAAAGGCAAGAGAGTAATATAAGCTGCTATTCCTAAAAATAGCTTATGTTTGAGTACCCATTCTCCAGACTTGTCTAACAAACGGGTTTCTTTCTCAGCTTTAATCGCATTTAGAGGACGACGGATACGAGCTATTTCTGCTTCTGTAAACTTATTTTTACCATCGTTTTTATCATCTTCTAAAATTTTTAAAACTGGTTCAAAGTCTGATATCAGCTTATTTAACTTACTAGTACTCAGCGTACGTGCTTCATCCTGAAATCCCGCAGCAATACCTCCCAAACCTTTAACAGCAGCGTAGCGGACATAAGATTTTTGATCGTTCAAAAGTTTGATTAAATCTGGTACTGCTGATGATGCATCTTTACCTATAGCTCCTAAAGCATAAGCCGCATTTAAACGCACTCCCGCATTTTTATCTTTTAAAGCACCAATTAATGCAGGTACTGCAACTTTTGCTTCTGCACCAATTTTACGCAACGCTGAAGGAGCATAAATACGTACGTACTGTTCTTTGTCTTGCAAAGCAGCCATCAATGCAGGTACAGCAGGTTTTGCAGCTTCACCAATATTGCCCAGAGCAATGGTTGCATAAAGTCGCACCTGTCCATCTTCATCTTGCAATGCTGATGTTAAAGCATTTACTGCGGGTGCAGCTTCTACACCCATATCGCTGAGGACAGAAGCTACTCGCCAGCGTAGATTAGTATCTTCATTATGTAAAGCCTCAATAAGTGCTGGTACTGCTGGTGAACCGATATTGACTAAAGCATCAGCGGCATCAGTAAAGCGGTTATTTTTAGCAGCTAATTTTTCAATCAAGGGTTCAATCTTGCTATCTGTAACGATCTGTCCATAGCTATTACCAGTTGATATCAAGAATACCATCAAGCAGAGTACAACTACTTGGAAAGTTTTAAGTAGGACTTTCTTGGTGTGGTTTCTCATGGTATTGGAGTGAATCACCCTCCTAGAAGACTCAGGTCTTGGCAAAACTTTTGTATATTGTAACCTGCTTATCAGTTAGGTCTAATTTAGATTGCCTTTAGCTTTCACTTTCCTAAATATGCCTTCTTTATTGACTGCAATGGAAAATGGAACATTACGATTATTAGAGATGATAAATATTAGAGGTGATATATTTTTGGCATTTCCCCTACATTAAGTGAAATATGTAGGGACTTTCCCCAATTGAGCTCAGGTGAAGGGATATTATAATGATTTTATTTGTTAAAACTTATCTATCATTTATCTGCCGAATTACATCTTTAGGCTTAATACCTTCCAAATTAGCTCCTGTAAAATCTACATCTGCTAATATTGCTCCTTTCAGATTTGCTCCTTTCAGATTTGCTCCTCTGAGATTTGCTCCTCTAAGATTTGCATTGCCTAAATTTACACCTTCTAAGTTAGTATTGCGCAGATCAGCATTTTGTAATTTTGCACCTGCTAAATTCACATGACTAAGATTAGCATCTTGAAAGTTAGCACCAACTGAATATACATTTCTTAAGTCGCTATTGGTTAAGTTTACATTTTTAAAGTTAGCATCGAAAATATTAGCGTTTCTTAGATTAACATTTTGCATATCAGCTCCTTTGAGATTTGCATTTTGTAATTCAACTTTTTCTAAGGATGAGCCATTTAGATTCACAGATAGTAAATTAGCCCTTTCTAAATTAGAACCTTCAAAATAAGTGTTCTTGAGATTTGCATTCTGAAAATTTACCTCTTCTAAATCGGCATTTCTAATACTAGAATTCTCCAAAGTCGCATTCTCCAAATTCGCTAGAATCAAACTGATATTATTCAGGTTACACGACCAGCAGTTTTTAGTTTTAAGTAACTTGGTAAATTCTGGTTTTTGTCTTTGAGATTTTTTCCCAGTAGCGGTTTCATTTAATTCCATACTCCAATGAATTTGCGATGACCCCAAGGGTGTCGTGGGGCGAAGGGATCGAGAAAACAATTTAGAATTAAATATATTTGCACCAGTTACACCAAACACTATTAAAGCACTAATACTTGCTATACCTGGAAAAATCATAGTTTTACGAGTGCTGATAGTTTGATGTAATTTTTTATATAATTTTTTATGTAAGTTCTTGAATGTAGAGACCTCTGAATCGATAACCGAAATAGATTTTAATTCTTCTAAGGCTATAGCTGCATGAGAAAAACGGTTTTTCAGGTTTGGTTCTACCATTTTGCTCAACCAATCTATAAATTCAGAGCTAAGTCGTGGTTCTAATCTCTTAAGGTCGAACCGATATTCCTCGTTAACTAACTTACCAATATCTCCACTAGAAGTTCCTGATAATAAACAAATTAAAGTTGCTCCTAGACTATATAAATCAGATGCTTCAGTCGGCGAATGTCCAAAATATTCTTCAGGTGCCATAAATCCCAGAGTTCCAGCAACAATACTGTTAACAGATAAATCTTTATTACTTAAACGCGCCAAACCGAAGTCAATTAAGTAAGCATTTAACTGCTGGTCTACAAGTATATTTTCTGGCTTAATATCTCGGTGAATAATCGCAGGTATCCGTTGTTGTAAGTAAACCAAAGTTTCTAAAACAGAAGTAGCTATTTGCTTGATTTCTGCAAGTGTAAAACTATATTTTTCCGCAAGAGAAGGCGCTTTTTTATACTCTTGGACTACACAATAACTCTCAGGAGTTTTAAATGAAGTTAAATAGCGAGGTATACAAGGGTGGGAAAGTTGTTGTAGAATCTCTATTTCTCGGTCTGCGGTGATTTTAGCCCAATTCTCCTCCTCACACTTTTGAGAACTCCACCACTGAGAATTTTCACCAGAAAAGCGAAATTCTTTGATTACTACTTGTGCTTCCAAGTCATTATCTTCAGCCAAATAGGTAATGCATCCCGCCTCTCGATTATTTCCTAACTCTTTACTTATTCGATAACCGAGCTTAGCGAAAAACAAATTTCTACTCATTGGAGGTTTTCAAACAACAATAAACAATAATGTAATATAAAATACTTGTTTATTTAGTATTTATACATAATTTTACATTAATTATTGAAGATGTTGAAGTTTTTGGTAATGGTGGGAGAAGATAAAAGTCGTAACAGATTATGGATAATTGTTATTCTTTCCCGTGTAGCACATACACTAGCCCTCAGTATCAATCCTCGACCAAAAAATAAAATGGATACAAGCCCCCGAATTTATCGATGGAGTAATAATACCGGAATGTGGGCAGCAAGATCCTCCCGTAGCAATTATTTTGAATGCAGGTTATCCAGGAATTTCTCCGAAGGAGGCTGACCATTAATCGACTTTTAGTTTTTCTAACAATTTTTTAGTAGAAACAACATGACGTTGTAATCCTAGTTCTTTGGGTGTGATACCAAGAGCTAAACCAATAAGTTGGGGTAAGTGTAATATGGGTAAACTTAATTTTTGATCGATAACTGTTTCCACTTCTGGTTGGCGAGAATCTAGGTTTAAATGACACAAAGGACAGGGGGTAACAATACAATCAGCACCAGCTTCTAAAGCCTCCTGAAGATGTCCTCCAGCCATTTGAAAAGATTCATTAGTAGCATAACTAGAAAGAGGCCAGCCACAACATTGGGTGCGACCTTTATAATAAATCGGAGTAGCACCGACACTTCTAAATATATTTTCCATCGCTTCAGGATTTGAAGGATTATCGTAGGGCATGGTTTTTTGCGATCGCAGTAGATAACAGCCATAAAAAGCTGCACATTTTAAGCCAGTTAGTTTGTGAGTAACACGTTGCTGGATATGTTCTAAGCCATAATCTTTAACTAGGGCATATAAAAGGTGTTTGACTTCGGTTGTTCCTCGATAAGGTAAACAGCCTTCTTTTTCTAGCAAGCCATTAACTTGATTGATATATTCAGGTTTAGTATCCTGAAATTTCTTAAGACGCTCATCAACATGACCAATTACACCCTGACAGGTACTGCAATGAGTTAAAAGTGGCAATTTTAATTCTTCTGCCAAACTAATATTGCGAGCATTAACAGTATCTTCTAAAAGTTGAGAATCTTCTTTGAAAGTTCCAGAACCACAACAAGCAGCTTTCTTAAGTTCAACTAATTCAATTTCTAGAAATTTACTTAAAGCTACAGTTGACTGATGAAGTTCCCCACAAGCTCCTTGAGCAACACAACCTGGGTAGTATGCGTATTTTAGTGTCTGAGATGGCATAAAATCTATTATCCTTATTAATAAATTGGAGATGTCTGTTGGGTCATCGGTCAATAACTGTTTTACCATTCCTTAGTTAATTGACCAGAAAAAAATGGATATCTCGCAAATATTACCGATAAAAGTGAAAACTGAAGGTGGGTAAGGATTACAGGCTAAAATTTTCCCATAAAGTGATATAGTGCTTTCATATAAATTATCGTAATGACAGGCAACGCCGTGCTGGTATAGCAATAATTTACTATCGTTAAGTGATGAGAGTATCTTTAAAAAGCATACACAGAAAAAATTCAATAATAATTGGAAATTAGAAACATTTTTACGGTGTACGAGTTCGCGCTTTTCGATAAGATGTATATGCTCAAAATCATGTAATTGTTTAAGAGCAAATCTTTGCAACTGGTTAAGGAAATTTATCTATGAGTCAAGCAGAAATTTTTGATAAAGTTAAGGGCATCGTTGCCGAGCAACTCAGTGTTGAGGCAGATACTGTCAAGCCTCAGTCTAATTTTGCTAATGATTTAGGAGCAGATTCTTTAGACACAGTAGAACTAGTAATGGCTTTGGAAGAAGAATTTGATATCGAGATTCCCGATGAAGCAGCTGAAAAAATTACTACAGTGCAAGAGGCAGTAGATTACATAAACAATCAAGTTGCTGCATCTGCTTAGTTCCTAGTAGGTACTGAGTACTAATAAGTATTTACTATGTACTTAATAGTACATATAGATTTACTAGAGAGAGCAAGTTTATTTTGCTTTAACGCCGGTAAACAGTAGCAATAAGATTGATTATTTTTTATATGTTGAGAGGGAAAAATTCTGGAATTTCTATGTATTAGTACTTGGTTCTAGTTACTGGTAGTAGTACTTACGATAGATATGAAAGAATGGGGGCTTTCTACTCTCTTCTATTTAAATTAAGTAAATCTGCTACTGAAGCCCGGAGTTTAGAACTCAGGACTCAGTCCCGGTATCGCTTTTTCTCAAGGATGCTATTCCCGCTCAAGTCACCTGAAACTATCGTCATGACAGATTATATACGTAAGCGCGTTGTTGTAACTGGTGTTGGCGCGATTACGCCGATTGGGAACACACCAGCCTTATATTGGGAAGGATTATTAGAAGGACGTAACGGTATTGGCGAAATTACTGCATTTGAAGCCTCTCGCCACAGTTGTCGTATCGCCGGTGAAGTCAAAAACTTCGATCCCCTTGAATATTTGGACAAAAAAGATGCCAAGCGGATGGATCGATTCTCTCAGTTCGGAGTTGCCGCAGCGAAACAAGCGATCGCGGATGCAAAGCTGGTTATTAATGACCTGAATGCAGAGCAAATAGGTGTAGTCATCGGCTCTGGTGTAGGTGGTTTAAAAGTCATGGAAGACCAGCAAACTATTTATTTGAATCGTGGTCCCGACCGTTGTAGTCCCTTCATGATACCGATGATGATTGCCAACATGGCGGCAGGACTAACTGCAATTCATACTGGAGCTAAAGGTCCTAATGTCTGTACAGTAACCGCTTGTGCAGCGGGTTCTAATGCAGTGGGGGATGCTTTTAGACTAGTTCAAGGTGGCTATGCTCAGGCAATGATTTGTGGGGGTTGTGAAGCTGCTATTACTCCTTTAGGTCTAGCTGGATTTGGGGCTGCAAGGGCACTATCTTTTCGTAACGATGACCCGACTCATGCTTGTCGTCCTTTTGATAAGGATAGAGATGGATTTGTTATGGGTGAAGGTAGTGGAGTTCTAATTTTAGAAGAACTAGAACACGCTTTAAGTCGCGGTGCCAAAATTTATGCGGAAATTGTCGGCTATGGTATGACCTGTGACGCTTATCATATGACTTCCATCGAACCTGGTGGGGAAGGTGCAGCACGTGCAATAAGGTTAGCCCTAAAAGATGGTGGACTCGATCCCGAACAGGTAAGCTATATTAATGCTCATGGCACCAGTACTCCGATTAACGACCCCAACGAGACAACTGCTATCAAAACAGCCTTGGGAGAACACGCTTATAAGATAGCTGTCAGTTCCACTAAATCCATGACAGGACACCTACTAGGAGGTTCTGGTGGAATTGAAGCAGTTGCAACAGTTCTTGCGATCGCTAAGGACCGCGTACCCCCTACAATTAACTTAGAGAACCCAGACCCAGAATGCGATTTAGATTATGTAGCTAATGTTAGTCGGGAAGTATCTGTAGACGTTGCACTATCTAATTCATTTGGATTTGGCGGTCACAATGTTACTTTAGCATTTAAGAAATATTCTTAGCTTTTAGCTTCACTTGTTTCTTGGCTAAGAGGGTTATGGCTAAAAGCTAAAAGCTATTAGCGTTGTGGCTAATAGCTTTCATCTCAAAAATCATTTGAAAAAAATATTTTGTCATTCATAAAAATCTCCAAGACCTTTCTCTATAAGGTTTTAACTCATCCTCGATAGTGATTCGGTGGATTTGACGACCGATAAATGGGCAAAATAAACCCTAAAATTAAATTGATTAGTATTGAATTTTGATGGGAACAAAAGAGAAGGGGAGCTATAGAGCAAGTTATAATAGCGCTGCTATAAGCTTGTTATTCCCCTTTGAATTGCCTCACAACCCTCATAGTGTAGAGGAAAGGCTAAACAGGCAAGGAAGGCTAATGTCTGACAAGGAAAGTACTTGGAGAGCAGAATTGTTGAAAACTTGTACTATTCATTTTATGAACAGTTGAATCTTTTCTCCTCTAAATCAGCATTTCACGGTTCCAGGGAACAATTTTTAGTTGTCAGGGACATCGCTCCGACAGCATAGGGAACCGTTACCCAGAGATGAATCTCGTAACTGGTAACTGATAACTGATAACTTATAACCTTGTAGGCTAAGGCGTTTCACCCGTTACCATATTCCCCTTTTCTGGACTAACTTCCACTTTTTACTTTTCCCGCTTGTGAGAGGGCAAGTACCAATGGGATGATAGAAATACTGTCTTGGGAAAGTTTGAAATAACCCGAGAAATTGAGCTCCAAAAGTGCTAACCCGTCGTTAAGAATAATTTATTTTTATGGCTGTCGCTACCCAATCCCTTGAAACACTTTGCATCAATTCAATTCGCTTTCTAGCAATTGATGCTGTAGAAAAAGCCAAATCTGGACACCCAGGACTCCCAATGGGTGCAGCCCCAATGGCGTTCGTGCTTTGGGATAAGTTCATGCGGTACAATCCCAAAAATCCCAAATGGTTCAACCGCGATCGCTTTGTTTTGTCTGCCGGTCATGGCTCCATGTTGCAGTACGCTCTGCTTTATTTAGCAGGCTTTGACAGCGTCAGTATGGAAGATATTAAGAACTTCCGTCAGTGGGAATCGAGTACTCCCGGACACCCCGAAAACTTTATGACATTAGGGGTCGAAATTACTACCGGACCTTTAGGTCAAGGAATTGCTAATGCAGTAGGTTTAGCGATGGCTGAAGCACACCTGGCTGCAATGTACAATAAACCTGACGCTAAAATTGTTGATCATTACACCTATTGTATTCTGGGTGACGGTTGCAATATGGAAGGTATTTCTGGTGAGGCTTGTTCTTTTGCTGGACACCAAGGACTAGGTAAGTTGATTGCTTTATATGACGACAATCATATTTCCATTGATGGTTCCACTGATGTAGCCTTTACTGAAGATGTTTCTAAACGCTTTGAAGCTTATGGTTGGCACGTTCTCCACGTCAAAGATGGTAATAATGATTTAGACGCGATCGCTAAAGCAATCGAAGAAGCTAAATCTGTTACCGATAAACCCACCATGATTAAGGTAACAACCACCATCGGTTATGGTGCGCCTAATAAGCAAGATACAGCAGGTATTCATGGTTCCGCTCTTGGTGCTGATGAAGTTAAACTCACCCGTGAAAACTTGGGTTGGAGTCACGAACCTTTTGTAGTACCAGAAGATGCTTTAAACCACACGCGTAAAGCTGTGGAACGCGGCGCTGGCTATGAAGATGAGTGGAAAAAGACCTTTGATACCTATAAATCAAAATACGCTAAAGAAGCGGCAGAATTCGAGCGTTATTTAACTGGTGAGCTTCCCGACGGTTGGGACAAAGTATTACCTACATTCACCCCCGAAGACAAAGGTTTAGCAACTCGTAAATATTCCGAAGCTTGCTTGAATAAGCTTGCAGGAGTTTTACCAGAGTTAATCGGTGGTTCGGCCGATTTAACCCACTCTAACCTTACTGAAATCAAGGAATCGGGAGAATTTCAGAAAGGTCAATACCAAAACCGTAACGTACACTTCGGTGTACGCGAACATGGTATGGGCGCAATTTGTAACGGTATGGCTCTGCACGATTCGGGATTAATTCCTTATGGTGCAACTTTCTTAATCTTTACAGACTATATGCGTGCTGCTATCCGCTTATCAGCACTGTCTCATACTGGAACACTTTGGGTAATGACTCATGATTCCATCGGACAAGGTGAAGATGGTCCTACCCACCAACCAATTGAAACTTTGGCTTCATTGAGAGCTATTCCTAACCTCAATGTGATGCGTCCTGCAGATGGTAATGAAGTTTCTGGTTGTTATAAGTTAGCGATTGAAAGAGCTAAGAAAAAAGACCCCACCTTATTGGCGTTTACTCGTCAAGGTGTACCCAACCTAAAAGGTACTTCTATCGAAAAAGTAGCTAAAGGTGCTTATACTTTAGTAGATTGTGACGGAACTCCAGACATCATTTTGATGGGTACTGGTTCCGAAGTACAGCTTTGTGTCGGTGCTGCCGAAAAGCTTTCTAATGAAGGTAAGAAAGTCCGCGTGGTTTCCATGCCTTGTTGGGAAATATATGAAGACCAAGATGATTCTTACAAAGAGTCAGTTTTACCAGCATCTGTCACCAAGCGCGTATCTGTAGAAGCTGCTGCAAGCTTTGGCTGGCATAAGTACATTGGTACTGAAGGTGCAAGTGTAAGTATCGATAGATTTGGTGCTTCTGCCCCTGGTGCAACTGTTATGGAAAAATTCGGTTTCACCGTTGATAATGTCGTTGCAACTGCAAAGAAAGTTTTGGGTTAATTGGTAGTTGAATAATTGAATAATTCAATAACTAAATAGTTTTTTGAGGTGGGTTTAATAATCTGCCTTTTTTTGTGTTTGTAGTAAGTAGCTCTAGCCCTATAAGGTGTAGAGAGGAGCATTCTAATTTTACCCTCAAGAGATTATTTAAGGCGATCGCTAGTTCAGATCATCTGGCGATTGACAAGCTCATCCACTTGGTAATTGAGGAAGAACATTAGAATCTAATATTCCGATTTACACTACATTTGTCGAAGCTCAGGTGGAGCTAGAAGTTAAGTCAGAAGTTGAGCTACAGGTAGAAATTATACAAATAGGTAAGAGAAGATTAAGTCTCAATCGAGTGACGACTAAGCTTTTTCATAAGTTGTTGAGCAAAGTAAATTGCACAACCTCATTACAGATAATGAAAATCAATTGATTTATAAGCAAATAGCTAGCAAATTGATTCAATTACTGAAAATCTATAAAAATTTTATATCCATAATTCGTAATACTTAATTTACAAAAGTTTGAATTTCCGAGTAGTTAAAAAATATTCCTATTTAGATACGAGATTACAGGCTATTTCGGTGTAATATGATTTTCTCTATAATCTGTAGCTCCTATTAAACCAACTTCAAAATATTAGGTTCATAGCTGGATTTAATTTAGCAATTAACCTCACAATTTAAGTAAAACATATTACAAGCTTTTAAAAGTAAAATTTTTTCGGGAATTAAATATTAATTTAAGTGAATTTTAAGGTTACTAAAAATACATTCAATAAAAGTTTTTTCTCCGTGCTTGACAAATTTTCAATTTAATGTGGATTGACAAAAAGACAAAGATTGAAATTGGAAAAGGAGGATAGCTATGATGTTTGTTGTAAACTACCCACACTGCACCGCAAGGTCAGTGTGGGCTTGAACTGTCTGTACTGAGACTACAATAGGTGAATTAGTATGAATGTCACCTTTCATCTTTCTACTTGAGAGCATCCCAATTGTACAAAAAATAATATAATTACTACCTATCCATCTTTGTAGGCTTTGTTTGTATAGTCGCACGCTTCCGGAGGTTGTTTAGTTAAGAGTTTGTTCTTTCTTGAGATGCTCCCCTACACTTTCCGCTTCTTTACTTACAAACTAGAAGAAATTTTCTCGTTCTGGATCCGTTCAATAATTTCTAATGCTTTCTGAATATCAGGTTCTTTACCTTGCTGTTTAAATATTTCAATTGCTTTTTGTAAGTCAGAAATTGCTCCTTGGTTATCTTCTAAGTTGTAGCGAGCAAGTCCTCTATTACCATAAACTTGAGGATTATGAGGATTAAGTTTTATACTACGATTATAGTCATCAACCGCGCCATGATAATCTGTTAATTCTGCCCGAATATTGCCCCGATTATAATAGATATAAGCATTTTGAGGATTAATTTTTAATGCTTGGGTATAGTCGGAAATCGCACCTTGGTAGTCCTGTAACTCTGCACGAGTATAAGCTCTTTTTGTTAGGGCTTGAATATCTTGGGGGTTATGTTTTAAAACTTGGTTAAAGTCGGAAATTGCACCGTGATAATCTTGAATGTTATTACGAGCCAGGGCGCGATTAAAGTAAGTGTATATATCTTTAGGCTTGAGTTCTAATACTTTGTTATAGTCTTTTATAGCTTGCTGATTATTTCCTAATTTATATTGGGCTAGACCCCGGTTACTATATACTTTGGTATATTGAGGGTTAATTTGAATTGCCTGAGAAAAATCTGCGATCGCTTGTTGGTATTCTTTTAAATCGTAGCGAACATTACCGCGATAATAATAAGCATCAATGAGTTTCGGGTTGATTTGTAATGCTTGGGTAAAATCTGCGATCGCTTGTTGATAGTCTTGCTTGCGAAAGTAAGTAATACCCCGGTTTAAATAGGCGGATGCGTAGGTTGGTGATAATTTTAGAGCTTCATTATAGTCGGAGATCGCTTTTTCTCTATTACCTAGATCGTCATAAGCGTTACCGCGACTGATATAAATTTCAGGATGAACTGGGTCTATTTTCAAGGCTCGATTGAAGTCTTCGATTGCGCCATGGTAATTTTTTAAATGGTGATGAGTAATCCCTCTTTGATAATAAGCATCTACATATTCTGGATAAGCTTGAATGGCTAAACTGTAGTATTTAAGGGCATCTTGTAATTTGCCTTTTTGATAATTTTGATTACCACTATTTAAATAAGCTACTGCTTTGTGTTGATTATTACCTAGGGAGTTATTAACTCTGGCGACAAATACTTTGGTTTCTAGATTTGTTTCTAAATGTTTTGGTAGTCTTGTTTTAGCTTCAGCTTTCAACCCATTTGCGCAGTTACCTAATATACTTAAAAAAAGTATAAAAGTAGTCAAATTTAATACTTTCATTTATATTACTCTACTTATGAGAATCAAAAAATTAAAATAAGTCTAAAACTAACAATAAGAGTTACTTTTAATACTTATTTATCCAAATATATGTGATGCTTGTCACTGGATAACTATGACAGTATGTGAATTACTGTGAACGACCTCCCCGTGAAGAGTGCACAATAACAATTGTTGTCTAAAGATAAAAATAAATACTTAATCGAAAAGACTATTTTCGGAAGCTATAGAATAAACTTGAAAATTATTTACTTTATTTATTTCTTACCAGCCTATACTAAGTAAGTTTATAAACTTATACATGGATACAGGTCATATTAGCCATAAAAATTTACAACATATATATCTCGTATTTAATCCAAATTATATATCGTCTACTACGAATAAAACTGCTAAAACGATTTACAGGCAAAGATAATAAGTTGAGCTTGTACAATAAATATAAGTTTTTTATAACAATTAAAATATCTTATTCGTGCATATTGGTAATTAAATAATAAAATATTTTAAATAGCTTCAAAAATAAATTAAAAATGCAAACTACTTCATTGAGGGAATCCGAAGTTTATGAATTAATTAATAGACTTCTAAATCAAACATTGAAGACTAGAAAAAAAGTAGCGGTTTCTGACACTTTAGATGAGATTCATAGGTTTATAATTTTATCACACCCTGTGACCCAAAATCAAATGTATTCCACTTTACTAAAATCCGATAGTCCTGGTGTATTTGAAATGTTTTTTAAAGGTTATCACTATGCTTCATGTCACGGTTATATGCATGAAGTACTGCAGGGAGCCTTATATGCTCATCAAAATAAGATTTGGCGCAATTATATTAAACAGATTATTACTGAAGAGTGTCAGCCCCAGCCTCATTCTGCTTTACTCAAAGAATTTATGGATGATTGCGGTTTCGGAGACTTTCAACCTTTGGCAAAAAACACTTTCATCAACAATTTTATTGATGCAATGAAAAAGGGGTTTAGTCAGAATTTAGCATTTGCATTAGGATATTCCTTGGCAATTGAAATTGAGGGTGGTTATCAAATTGCTTTAATTGAGGCAGCGTGTCAGAGGATGTTTCCGGAGCAAACACAAAAAACAATCTGGTTTCAAATCCACTTAGACCCTACTGGGGAAGAAGAACACGCAGCATTTACAGTTCGTACTATTGAGAGTTTAGTTAGTACAAAAGACGAATACAAGCAACTTTACCAAGGTTTTAAGCAAGCTTGTGATGATACCTATCAATTTATGAATTCTTATTATGAATATATTAGTTCTAGTTCAATAAATTTAGTTTAATAAATTATGCGATCGCTCGAGGAGAAATTGTAAAGCTAATCGTCACAAGCTTCTTGTAGAGTAGATCAAAAATTCAATACCTTGCCTGATTATTCACTAATGGTAATAAATCCTAGATTCCAGTAAAATAACGAAGTAATTGTGAAATTTAATATTATAGGGAAACCCAGTTAAAGTCTGGGGCTGTGCCGCAACTGTAAATGAAATCGGTTATTGCAATTATTTTCAAGTTAGTTCTTAAATTAATTAGTTAAATTTCCATTTCATCAGCCAGAACACCTTTCAATATTACTTGCTCACTATAGTTCCTGCGTAGCACGGGAAAGGAGCTTTGAAGCATAATGCGAAGTCTTGATAGCGATAATTTGATTGATTTAAGTAATTCAGCTACACAAGCTCTAGATTTACCATCTCTAGATTTACCATCCCTACCTTTAGCACGTCCTTTGTTAATGATTGGTCATGGAACTAGGGATGCTGAAGGCAGACAAGCTTTATTAGATTTTGCCACCCAATATCAGGCTTTAGACACTTCACGTCCTGTTTTACCTTGTTTTTTGGAGTTAACCGGACCAACTATCGTTGAAGGTGTAGATGAATGTGTAAAGAACGGTTATACGGAATTATCTGTTTTACCTATTCTATTATTTGCAGCACGTCATAATAAATTTGATGTTACTAATGAATTAGACAGATCGAGAGAAAAGTATCCTCAACTCAAATTTCATTACGGTCGGCATTTTGGAATTACTCCAGGAATATTGAACTTATGGCGCGATCGCTTAATTCAATTAGATAGCCCTCAAAACAATCCTCACCAAATTCCTCGATCTGAAACTGTTTTATTATTTGTTGGTCGCGGTTCTAGCGACCCCGATGCCAATGGCGATGTCTGTAAACTAGCTAGAATGGTCTGGGAAGGTAGCGGCTATGCAACAGTAGAAACCTGTTTTATCGGGATTACTCACCCTAGATTAGAAGAAGGTTTCCGTCGCGCACTTTTTTATCAACCCAAGCGAATCATTGTTTTACCATACTTCTTGTTTACTGGTGCATTAATGAAAAAAATCTTTAATATCACCGCTCAGCAACAAGAACAAAACCCAGATATCTCTATTATCTGTTTACCAGAAATGGGTTTACACACTCAATTACTATCTGTGCTTAGAGATAGAGAGATTGAAACTCAGTTAGGGCAAGTAAATATGAACTGTGAGATGTGTAAATTTCGATTAGCTGCTGTTTCAAGTGAATCGAATCACGGTCATGGTCATCACCACCATGGACACGACCATCATCACGATCATTCCCACCCACCTGTAGATCCTTACGCAGACATAGATAAATATCATCAAAGAATCTGGAGTGCACCTTGACCCATCGAGAAAATTCCGGCATTCTGGCATTTCCTACGGGAACGTTTTCCACGAACCGGCATTTCGGCATTTGAAATTTTAAACTAATAGACATCTCCCGCATTTATAATGTAGAGACCTTAAATTTAAGGTCTCTAGGAGAGTTTAAGGTTGAACATAAGTACTTCAACAAAATAAATTACATAAAGTCATTGCGTCCGGATCGCTACGCTACATAAGGCAATCACAAGGGTTATAACTAAATTTATTTATTCTGTGTATGTATAAATATTTTTGTTTACTTACTTACTTATACTTCACACGTTCATAATTTGAGCTTTATCAAAAATCTGAAATCGTAAAATTAACAAGGAATTAAGTTCCATCTTGTGCCTTAAATGAGCCTCTTAAAGCCCTAAGCTAAGCCGGACTTGTAGAAACAAATATAGTTGTTTTCATTTTGTAGGCTGCATTTATGCATTTAATTGGATTACACCTACATATCTGATTGAATTCCATGAAAGCGACAATCGAACAACTTGCTCAGATTTCTCTATTTGCGATACTCAATACCAAAGATTTAGAACATCTCCAATCTTATACCCACATTCAATTTTATCAACGGAAAGAAATCATTCTCCATGAAGGTGATCGCTTACCAGAGAGACTACATATTTTACTTACTGGTGTACTACAAGTAAAAAAAAGCGCTACGACAGGTAAAGAAACTATTTTGCGTACACTTAGGGAAGGTGAAATTTTTGCAGCTCCGGCTTTATTTGGCGATCGATATGCTCCAGCTACAGTCGTGGTAATTGAAGATTGCCAAATTTTAACTATTGCTAGAGTAAACCTACTCAAGACGATTGAGCAAACTCCGGAGCTAGCTTTAGAAATTTTGGTTATATTTAACCAACGACTACAACAGTTACATAATATGGTACATGGTTTAGTTTCAGAGCGGGCAGTAGTCCGTTTAGCTCGCTTAATTCAGTATGCGGTCTGGCAATATGGAACTGAAATAACACCGGCTGGGGAACAGCTCCGGATTAAATTACCTTATTATCAAATAGCACGGAGTATCGGTATTACTTACGAAGAATGCATTCGTTTAATGAAAGGCTTAAACGATACGATACAGTATAGTCGCGGCGGCAAAATTATGATTCTCCATCGGGATGCTTTAGAAGCGATCGCCTCGGGTGAAACTGAAGTCGATATTATTTGTTAAAAAGGAACTAACTCTTAATTAGGAATAGAAACAGGATTAAATATGAGCTACCTCAGAGACTGATGAAACAATTGATGTCATAGTAGGTATCGACGAGTTAGGTAAAAGATAAATGAATACTGTTATTGAGACAACTACGAATTCTTTTACTGCTAACTTGCAGGATTTAATCGAATACCCCACAAATGGGATTATCAGTAAAATTTTACTCAAAGATAACAACAGTCAATATAGTTTGTTTTGTTTAGCAGCAGGTACAAAAATTGACAAACATACTTCCAGTCGTAATGCTTTTATAACCGTAGTAGAAGGAACAGGAAGCCTCAATTTAGAAGAGAAAGATATTGCTTTAGCACCAGGAGTATTTATTTTTATGCCAGCAAATGCAGTTCACACAGTACAAGGAAAAGAAAATCTGGCATTTGTTTTAGCTCTTTCCGAACATTCCTCACCAAATAAGACATCAGACACTACATCAAACAATCGAGTTAGTCAGCGAACTATCGAAATTGTCAAATATAGCGCCCCTCTTGTTAAACAACACGGTAAAAAAATTACTACTCGGATGTACGAGATTATGTTTCACAAGTATCCAGAAGTGAAAGCACAGTTCGATATGTCCGCGCAAACTAATGGTACTCAACCAGCCAAACTTGCGATCGCAGTTTATAGCTATGCGACTCATATTGACGATCTCGAAAAATTGCAAGCAATGGTAGATAAGATTGCTCATCGTCACGTAAACACCCATGTTTTACCGGAGCAATATCCTATTGTGGGCGAATGTTTGTTACAAGCAATTCAAGATGTTTTAGGAAATGTGGCAACTGAAGAAGTAATGACAGCCTGGACTGAAGCTTATCAAGTATTAGCTAATATTTTTATTCATCGAGAACAACAAATTTATCAAACTGCTTGAGGCAAACCCTAAGTAGAGTATTCAATAATGGTTAAATTAATATTACAGATGAAATTCATAATCCCTAAAAAATGCCAAAAGAATTTACAGTTGGTAGTAAAGTTCGCGTCATTGCATTACCAAACTACGTAAAAACCGCAGATACCATGCCGATGCTACGCCCCCCTGATGTAATTACAATTGGTGAAGAAGGTACTGTTTTAGACCGTCGTCCTGGAGGATATTGGGGTATACGTTTTTCTAAAGGGGCTTTTTTATTAGATGAGCAATATATAGAATCTGTTGATACACCGGTTGATACACCGGTTGATACACCAACTGAATAGAGTATAAAAGTCCCAGGTGGTCGGGATGAGTGAGTATTTTTCATTTAATATGTTCTTTCTGGTGCAAGATGTGTATCAAGTTAATTGCAGTAAGTAATTGTAAACTTATTTAAAGTTGTTCTTAAAAGGCTGCGTCATGATTTCCCGTCGTGCTTTTGGTCGCATTTGTCTCAATACTTTATTGATCAGCTGTTTGAGTTTTTTGGGTTGGTTTAACTTTACCCCTACAAGCTATGCTTTGGGAGGTAAACTTCCAGAAATTAATCAAGCAGCACCAGAATTTACTCTACCAACCAATACAGGCGATGGTGAAGTTTCTCTATCTGACTATCGGGGTAAGTGGGTAGTTCTTTACTTTTATCCCAAAGATTTTACTCCTGGTTGTACTATCGAAGCTCGTCGCTTTCAGCAAGATTTACCTAAGTATATAGAAAAAGATACTCAAATTATTGGTGTAAGTGCCGACGATATTGACTCTCACGCTGAATTTTGCGATTCTGAAGGGCTAAAATTTCCTCTCCTAGCCGATGTCAAGGGTGAGGTTAGTAAAGCTTATGGTTCTTGGATAGGTTTTGTATCCATGCGTCATAGTTTTATTATTGACCCAGAAGGCAAACTCAGAGAGACTTTTGTGAAAGTTAATCCTTCAATTCATAGTCAAGATATTTTAGCAAAATTAGATGAGTTGCAATCTACAACTTTATAGATAAAATATTTCACCAAGAAAATAGGTTTATAACTGATACTCTTGGTGAAATATGAAAATTATTAGTTCTACATACGTGTAAGAACAGCGATCTTAGTCAGCTTTGCTTTATCCAAACCTTCTAAATCATCAAGATTCAACCATTTCTCTTTTAGCAATCTGGCAAATACAAAAATCAAGGATGAATACTGATAATCGTATTTACCATCTATGTCATGTCTCCTTGCACTTAAGAAATCGTGCAAACACCACATTTGCTCAATCTGATTAATGTTACTTGCTTGAGTACGAACCTCTGCAATTAAAGCGTTAATTTCTCGCTCATAGGCTTTTTCAAAAGCTTTATGGGCTATTTTCTTCTCTGTCTCAGACCATCCGATATCACTTACTTGCATTATTAAAGCTGAAATCTATCTATATTGTTTTTTGTTTTTTCAATCCCATCACTGATTGTCAAACTTTTACCCAACAACCATTATTAGTCATTACAAATTTTCGACCCAAAACCAAAAGTTTAACGAGCCGAGAAAAGTATAAGAACTAAAAATTAATCCTACGAAGTAAAATTTTGCCGAAGTAAAAAGTAAGCTTTCAAAATTAATTGAGGGATGATTTTATTATTATTATAATATTATTTTATCATGTAAGACTATTTGCATTGGGATCAAAAAGCGCTCTTTATATAAAAAGAGCGCTGAGGTGTTATTATCAAAGCCACTATTGATTTGTGGCTATTTAGTTATCTATTTTTACTAAGAACGAGCCAGATTTAAAAGTTCTTTAGGAGATGCAAGTAAATCGATGGCTACAAAGAAAACTTTATCTTCAGGATTAAGCAAAAATCTCCAAGCAATGTTCATTCCTACACCAGCACCGAACCAAGGAGTTTGTACTTTACCAGTAACTTTTATTTGAGTATAACCATCATCTGCGGGTTCAGAAACTCCTCTTTCTGGAATCAATTTTAGATTCTGACACTCTTCTCTGAAAAACTGAAGAACAGCTTCTTTGCCAATAATTGGCTTCCGGAAAGGAGGTTGCAGCGCACCATCTGGTGCAAAAAGTTCAATCAAAGCATCGAAATCATTAGCATTTAAGTTATTCATATAACTCAATACTGTAGGGTTTGTGACACCTTCAATTTTGACCTGAGTTCGTTGTGATATTTCTTGAGGAGGGACGACTTGTTCAAGAACTCTTTTGTAGTCACCACCTAACTTACCTGCATCAAATCCCATATCAACTACAGAGTTACGCAAAACTGTAATTTGCTGACCAGAGTCTAGTTCTCTAATTGCTTGCAGCACAGCAGAAGCGTTTGCAGAAAGTTTGTAACCTTCTGGAATAGGAGCAACTATCTTTTGATCCATAAGTCTTCCAAGTTCGTACCAAAAACCTAATTTGATATTTGGAGACCAAGAAGCGTAGGTTCGGCTAACTGGTGTATCAGTGCGGTTTGCAAGGTCGCACATTGTCTGGGATTGCTCTATGGGACTCATTTGCCGAATTTGATTTAATGTATTCTCGGCAAACTGCATGTTAGCCGCTCCAGGAGCTGCAACTGTAATAGTCTTACCCATTTCTAGGTAAGCAAACCAGATCAATGCGAGTTGGTCTTCAGCAGAGAGTTGGGTAAATCTAGCAATTGTTGCTGGTACAGCATCAGCAGATAGAGTATTTGGAAAAATACCGCGAGCTGAATCGATGGTAAATGGCATAAATATAATTCTTTAGTATTGTCTGTAGGTTTGTCGCAAGTAAGTCACAAATAATCATTCTACTGTCACGAAATGGCAGTGAATAATGTTACAAAGTGCCGTAATGCCTCTTCGCTTCCATAGGAAGAGGCTAGCGTCCTAGCTATAGCTATACTGCGTACGCACTTCTATGTATCTCATAGGAGAAAGGATCTCTCTAAAAAAGCAACTTTGTACTATGTGGAGTGACATTTTAAATTCAAGTTCAAGGCTTCATTTATAGCGCACAAGACACTCTTAAAAAAATGAAAACATGAATTCTCAATAATCTTAAAAACGATAATGAGAAATCATACTTAATAGTATATACCTATTTCTCTTGGATTTAGAACAAATACGCTTCTCAACAAATAAGTTCAGTCTTTGGCAATAATTTTGCCCAAAATATAGCCTTACAAGGTTATAAAAATAGGGTGATTTTTGATGATCACCGGGCAAGCCTTCTAAGACCTTATAAGGCCTTATCAAGCCTTATAAGGTCCTTATAGGGCCTTATAAGGGCCCTATAAGGCCTTACGATTGGCTTGAGATTTAGGTTGTCCAGTTCTCC
>JBCCDM010000031.1:0-23519 GCA_039030795.1 Cyanobacteria bacterium P01_A01_bin.84 | reverse complement strand
TGACAGCACGGGTTAGCGTAGCGTAACCCATGCTACATTTAATTTAACCCACTTACTTAAAAGCTTGTAATAAGTAGTTTTTAGCTTTTCGCTTTTGAATTTTAGTTTATTGTTTTTTGGGCTTTAGCATTAAAAACTACTACATAATAATTAACAAATAATAACTAAGGGAACATCAAAAAATAAATTCCCAATTTTATTATTGCCAATCATGGTAACTTACGCAGACCCTAACAGCACCCTACAAAACTGATTATTTAATTAATTAATTAATTAATTGGAAGTCCCTAAAAACCTTTATAAATTAGAGTTTAGGAGGAGTAGAGTTTATCGATAGTTTCTAACTGTTTATTCACCCTTTCTCCCTACTCCAGCACTTTTCAATACTTATCTAATCCATCCAGCACTTAAAACTACTGTCAAACTTAAAAAAGTGACAGTGAGTCCCCAAGTGACTCGATTAAGAGTATTTTCTGCACTCTTGGTGCTGCTAAATAATTGCGCTTGTCCACCAATAGCACCAATACCATCTCCTTTCGGACTATGTAAGAGTACTAAAATAATTAAGCTGACAGCAGAGAATGCCCAAATTCCTTGTACGATAATTCCAGGTGTCATAAGTTACAGTTTTACTAATAAATTTTGCAAATCGGAAAAGTTAGGAGTAGGAAGCAAATAATGCCTAACTCTTAACTTTTGCCTATTTTTTGTGTTTACTATTTGTGCCTATAGCACTAAGTTCATCGGAGTACGAGATGGCTTGACTCCATATTCTGCTGATTGTAACAAAGACTGCCCTGTCATTTCTTCTGGTTGGGGTAATTGTAAAATCTCCAAAATAGTAGGAGCGATATCAGCTAGTTTACCATCAGTACGTAAAGATACCTCTGTACCGTGTCCAGGAATTTTAACTACTTCACCTTCTACTAAAATTAGGGGAACTGGGTTTGTAGTATGAGCTGTCCAGGGATTACCCTTTGGATCTAGCATATATTCTGCATTACCGTGGTCAGCAGTAATAATTGCAGTTCCACCAGCTTTACTGATTCCTTCTAACAGACGACCTAGACAAGTATCTACTGTTTCTAACGCCTTAGTAGTAGCTTCAATTTGCCCTGTATGCCCGACCATATCAGGGTTCGCGTAGTTTATTACAACTAAAGAGTACTCGCGCTTTTCAATTGCTGCAATAGCTACATCTGTTACAGAATTAGCTGACATTTCTGGTGCTTGATCGTAAGTTGCGACCATTGGGGAGCTAACTAGTTCTCTATCTTCCCCTGTACATGGTTCCTCTAACCCACCGTTGAAGAAATAAGTTACATGAGCATATTTTTCAGTTTCTGCTGTACGGAATTGTTTAAGTCCGTGGTTTGCAATCACTTCTCCCAGAATATTAGTTAAGTTTTGCGGTTCAAACGCAACGCTAACAGGTAAATCTGGATCGTATTGGGTAAAAGTAGTCAAAGCAAGGGGTTCGATCTTTTCTCTAGGAAAACCATCAAAATCGTTACTTACAAAAGCTTGGGTTAGCTGTCTGGCACGATCGGGTCGGAAGTTGAAGAAAATCACACCATCTTCTGCTTTTAAGGCTCCTGGTGCAATTCTCACGGGTTCGACAAATTCATCTGTGATCCCCTGGTCATAAGAAGCCTGCATTACTTCCACAGCAGAGCGACCATCCCCATTTCCATCTTCGATCATAACATCATAAGCACGTTGGATTCTATCCCACCGCTTATCCCTGTCCATCGCATAATAACGACCGCTAATAGTGACAATCCGCCCAATACCTATACGGTCTACATAATTTTGTACCAGACCTATAGCATTTAAGCCTTCGCTGCGGAGAGTATCGCGACCGTCAGTAATTGCATGAATGCAGACTTCTTTAATTCCTTGAGCTTTAGCTAAGTCAAGTAAACCAAATAAATGATTCAAATGAGAATGAACTCCACCTTCGGAGCAAAGTCCAATAATATGAAGTTTTCCGTCAGAACTGAGAACTTTTTGACAGAGTTCTAACAGCGCTGGATTTTGATTAATGGAACCGTCTTCGACCGCATCTGATATGCGTACTAATTCTTGTGGTACAACCCTACCTGCACCAATATTCAAATGACCAACTTCTGAATTGCCCATTTGACCCTCTGGTAAACCTACGGCTTTCCCAGAAGTGCGAATCAGGGTATGGGGATAAGCTGTCCACAAACTGTCAATTACGGGAGTCTGAGCGCTAGCGATCGCGTTCCCTTTGGTCTCCTCACAGTGGCCCCATCCGTCTAAAATGACTAGCACCACGGGAGCAACAGGTGCCTTGGTCATAATAAAATTGCCCTTTACTTTTTGTAATAACCGAATAATACCACTGCTGCTCGCAGTGGCAAGTGAATTTTTGCCTATCAACTGATTTGATTACAAAATGCCGCTTTTTTAGACATTTCTTAAATATTAGTAATGTTGCTTAGACTAGTACAAGTCTACGAAAATAAACTAACCATTTACAACCTTGGGAAAAAGGAAATAGAAATGGTAGCCTTGTTGAAGCCGTGGAGTACTAGATTCATTTTATTAAGTAGAACTCTATAAAGTTGCGATCTCTCGAAGCTAAAAGCTATACAAGAGCCACCGTAATTCCCATGAGACCTAAATTAAACTTCTAATCCCTCCACAGTAAGTTGTGGTGGATGCTCAACTGTAAATTGATAGGAAATATTATATTTTGCTTGGGGTTGTAAAACTAATTGCCAATCTAAATTTCCCATATCGCCTACCTGAATTTGAGGCTGGGTACGGATAAGACGGACTTTTATCTGTTCATTTCGACTTACCGGTAACTGTTCTATTAGCCTTAAAGACACTTCTTTATCCAGTAAATTAGTTACTATCAATTTATAAGTATAAGTAATTTTACGGTTATTGCCAATTAATTTTTTATCTACGTGGCGTTCAACTAGTTCCCGTTGAATATTTGTACTTTCATCAATACCTAAGTTGAGTTTAAACTCCTGTCCGGGGGCAACATTGTCTAATTGAGTAATGCCAACAAATGTATTGTCACGGAAGATATTTGCTTTACCTGGCAATAAAGTCACACTTTCAGAGCTATTTTTTACATTTGCCTGTAAGTAAGCAAAGCTAACTAAACGTGGCATGGCTATATGTTCAAAATTACAGGGATAATCTTCACAAACAATATTAGTTTTATGGGGATAATTATCGCTAGGGATATTGCCTTGAGTAGAGATTTTAAAGTTTACTATACTTCCTGTTTTTAATACCTCGGCTTTGAGAATATCTGCTTCCCGAAAAACTTCTTCATTCTCCGAGTCTATTTCTTCAGACATTTCTTCAATAGATGTAGACCTAGATAATTGACTCATAGGTGCTACTAGTCTTGTCCGGGTTTTTAGCGATCGCAAAACCGTTGTATCGATATACCAAGGTTCCGGTTTGGGCGGTAAAGTACCTAAACCTGGTTTCGCTGTAGACAATATCAGGGATGCATTAATCCAATCTTCCCCTGTATTCTGAGTGATTTCCGCTAGATAAGTTAAATTAACTTGTTTCTTATGAGTGTCAACTCGAATATCATATAAAGGATTCCATGTAGCGTTATTAACCACATAGGAAACTTCCAGTTCAAATTCTCCCCTACCTGCGGCTTCTATTCCCACAATGATATTCACACTTTCTTTAGAATTTGGTGTCTGAATAGCTTGCAATTGTGACTCGGTAGCTTCTATCTGAGTATCAATTTCCTGTTGACGATGCTTATACTCACTAGTTGCGATCGCATACTCGCTATATTGACTGCCGAGAAAGTTAAGCAAATCCAGAGTTTCACTTAAACTAAGATTTTTACGGGATAAACTTTGAGCAAATGTATCTTCTGTCTTTTCTCGCAAACCTCGAATAAAGTCTGATTGCAAAACTAAAGCATCTACCTGTGCTTGCAAACTGCGCTTTTCTGCTTGCAACTGTCCTACTTCCCGAGTAAGTTGAGCAACCTTGTCCGCGACAGGTTCTGTAGCATAAATTTTTTCTGTAGTAACTCCCTGTAACCGTACCCTTACAGTTCCTTTACCTTTGACCCGAACTGATTCAGGCTTGAGAGTTACTGGCAGTTGGCTAATAACTAATTCTTTCTCCTCACCAGTTATTTCTAGCAAACTTCGACGCATCACTAATGCTTGGTCAGTATAGACTATAACCTCGACAATCTGACTTTCGACGATTTGTCTTTGGGGTGAAACGTCTGAGTTGACCACTGCCAGTTTTCCTCACATCGATAATTTCAACCCCTCTATTTTTAGTGGGGGTAAGTCTGAAAGTCAACCTTTATCTTTCTAACTTCTACACGCATATGTTTCAAAAGTTATGAGCAGCTTTTAAATTAAAAATGAAAAGGCAAAAGCTAAAAGAAAGAAAAATGAAGATATTTATTACAATCTTTGTTTCAATAGATGCAAGTCCCTCAACTTATTGATGAGGTACTATGGCTACTTTTATCTTTTTACGCTTATTGACCAAAAAATTAAGTTGGATGGATCTTTAGGGGATACCAAACTGTCTAATTTAGGAGTATGCTACTTTTTCAGCGTTCAATTAAAGAATTGTAATTTCTTGGGTTAATAACTTATGTTATCTACAGAATATATGTGTATTCGCCCATTAATTAGCCAACTTATGAGGGTAAAAGTTTATCTACTTATCTCAAGATAACATTCTGGGTTGATAACTCCGCTAATTTATCTTTATATTCAATTTGTTTAACAGCATCTAACAAATAGTCGCAATAGGTACTAGCAACAACAGATAACTGTTTGCTCGACTGATGAACCATATACCAATTACCTTGAATAGGAAAATGCTCTACGTCTAAAACAGCAATGTCTCCCTTATAAGGCATTAAGGTGTGACAAGATAAAACAGAAATTCCTAAACCTCCAACAATTGCTTGTTTAATAGCTTCATTACTACCTAATTCTAGTTTCACTTTCACTTCTATTCCATGTTCGTGAAACAATTTTTCTACTGCTCGACGCGTACCAGAGCCAGGTTCGCGCATAATAAAAGGCTCTGCTGCTAACTTTTGAATTGATATATTTTTTTCTGAAGCCAGAGGATGATCTTTTGATGCTAAAACTATTAAAGGATTTTCTAGAAATGGCTTGTAGCTAACGTCCATATGGCTCGGTACGCGAGTCATTATATACAAATCATCCAGATTATTAGTCATTCTCTCTAATATTCCTTCGTGATTTGTCACTTGTAACGAAATATCAATCCCCGGATAAAGTTGACAAAATGTGCCTAGAAATCTAGGTATAAAGTATTTAGCCGTTGTGATTGCCGATAAGCGCAATTGCCCTTGCTTGAGTCCTTTCAAGTCAGCAATTTTCATGTCAAATTGGGCAATAGTCTCAAATATTTGCTTACAAGTTGAAAATAATTCCCGTCCAGCTTCAGTCAAATATAGTTTTTTACCAACTTGCTCAAATAAGGGTAATCCTACCGCTTTATTCAATTGCTTTATTTGCATTGAGACAGTCGGTTGAGTTAAAAACAACTCTTCCGCAGCGCGAGTAAAACTACCATGACGTGCTGCTGCTTCAAAAACTCTTAGTTGATGTAGCGTAGCTTGATTCAAAAGAATCCTCCCTTAACAGTATTTTTAAGATATATAAATCTAGTATTACTGCCAGACGGAGACTTTTACCGTTTTGTAGATAGGAAGTTCATTCATCTATCATAGAGTTACATCTATGCTCTAAGACTGTAATACAATATTTTATTTATGGATAAAACAAAATTAAGACTTGCTCATCTACAGAAAAAGCTAAGTAAATGCGTAGTACTCGATCAAAGGAACTTTGCCGTATAACAAATTGTTCTTGCGTAAGTCCTAACTTTATTAACCGGGAACATCTAAACACAGAAAAAAGCCCACAACCTAGAAGCAAGTGACTAGGATAATTACTAGCCAAAAAGGTGAGATTTATTTGTATAACAGTATCCTTCGGGGGTATAGGATTCAGATATTTGATCTGTATTTGTTCAAAATCGGGACACTCTCTTATATACCCACTAGTTATACTAATCTAATTCTTCCTGAATTTTCACTGGTAGCTGATTAAAATCAGCTAATTCTACTAGCTCTGCTTCAGCGATTTGCTCTTTAATATTTATTGGGAAATTCAAGGGTTGCCGCTCTTCTATCCAACAGCTAGCTACAGGTAAAGTCTTCTCCAATTCATCTAACGGTCTAGGAATTACCATCACAGCGTTCAAATCGCCAATACGTTCTGCTTCATACATACCCGCTTCCACCGCTACTGCAACATTTGCCACAGAGCCGCGAATAATGGCAGTACATAAGCCAGCACCAATTTTCTCATAGGCAGCCAACTGTACGTCAGCTGATTTCAACATGGCATCAGATGCTCCTACCATGGCTGGAAAACCAATTGTTTCTACCAAACCCACAGCTAAATTACTTAACTGGTTATAGCTATTTTCATCAATAATTTTACTGAGGCGGCTAGTAATAGGTAACACTAGTTCTAAATTTGGATATGGTCTAGGAATTACCAAACTAGATATAAATTGACCAAATTTTTCTGCTGTTTCTTCACCAGACTCCACTGCGAGTCGAACATCAGCAATTCCACCTCGAATCACAGCCGTACAGTGACCTCCGCCAATCTTTTCGTAACCAACAAGGTGTACTCCAGCTGATTTGAGCATCATATCTGCTGTTCCCACAATTGCTGGGAAGCTAAGAGTTGATACTAGTCCCAAAGCAGTATCTTTGTACTTATTTGTCACTTGTGTTTCGTACACTTGCATTACATTTTCTCTTATTGCTTAAGTGGTAAATCAAATGCCGGAACATTTTTAGGACGACGGGCGACCAGTAAAGTAAAATTTAGCTCTTAGTGCTTTGATCTACTATGTTCTGTTCCATAAAACTTACCTAAAGTTATTCACTTCAGTGTTTACGTCCTGCTTCAGCCCACGATTGTCGGCAGTATCGTGTACATATAGGCGTTAATTCGGATAGAACCTACCCCTCCCCTATTTATTATTCTATCTGGTGGGGCTATAGCAAGGTTAATGTCACTGTTCAAATTCCTGCAAATATTTAAACAACAATCATATTTATAAATTTCACAAATGAGATTAATATCAACAACATATCTTATTAAGAATAGATGAAACTAAGGCTTCAGACGAACAAGGAGATATCAGGGGTTTTGAGCATTTTATTGTCAAAAAAAGCGCGTGATTATAGGATATTTTGGCTCAAAACCTTTGTACTGTTTTTAGCAATCGACGGGTAAATTTTGAAAGTAAGGGATGAACCTGCGATTTTCAAGATGTGTGAACCCTAGCTTCATCCTATAGACCTTTTCAGCAAACTGTAAGTATGTAAATTAATGTAAAATTTTTGTCATCCCTTGTTAGTTCGGGCTTGAGTTTAAAAGCACAACTACAAATTAATCGCTTTTCTATGAGACAACAGGTCTTAAACTTTAGCTATACCGGAACGGATTTACGCTCTAACTCAAAATTAACTCTACAAATAAATCTGGATAGCATTACATTGACCAGAATAATTCAATATCTTACAAGATATTGAATTGTTTTGAGCAAACTAATCAGATTCTTCGTTTAACGATTTGTTGTTTAAAGCCTGCCTATGTGGAAATAACGTTACTAATAAACGTTCAATATTACCTCTCCCATATATATGAGTGCCAATATCAACGGTAGATTTTTCTTCCTGTTTATTTAGCTGTGACTGTTGAGTATCGACTTCACCTACGTTGGTTGCATTATCTTCATCTTCCTTAGAAATAACCCGACCGGTACTAGGACCGTCTGCAACAGGTTCATCCAACTCAGATGATTGATTCTGTTCCTTGGAAAAAACCCGATTAGTATGAGGATCCTCTCCAACAGTTTCACCCAATTTAGAAGACTTATTCTGCCCAGACTTGTTTCTAAAATACTGCTTTGTAGAAGTAAAAATACTTGATTGAGAAATTAAATTTTCTTGAATTGACTCCGATTCTACTTTGCCATTAATCATTTCGGTATCAAGGGATGACTGAGATTGGCTTACTTCTTCAGAATGAACAGAAGTAGAAATATTAGATTCTTCTTCAAGAGTAATTTTTCTAGAATTATCTCCCAGGACTGAACCAGGTGCAATGACGATTCCTGACTCTATAGAAGACTTAAAAACTGTTGTAGCTGAACCTATACAAGCATTTGCTCCAATTTTTCCAGCACCAATCATTAAGAATCCAGAGCCAATATTTGCTCCTTCTTCTACTGTTAGCGTTCCTTCATTTACTTTTAATATTGATCCCATGCCGATACAAACTCCAGGACCAATAACAATTTTACCTGTAGGAGCAGCTTGGAGTATTACTCCTGGTGCAATAACTGCAGAAGGGTGGATATTCACCTCGCCACTGATATAAGGTTCAAACTGATTGTACAGGCGCAGTGGCGGCACAGACATATAAATCCTAACAAGAAAGAAACTAATGTTTATCAGAGAAAGGGAATAGGATTAATTGTCTGCTGCTAATTTCCTTATTCCCCATCTTCTGTATCTACGGACGCTGAATAATAGTTTCTAAAATTCGACGTTTAGCTTTCGGGTCAATACCAATCAATCTCACATATTCTCCATCATACATACCCAAATATGATTCTACTTCCACAATAATCTGATTTTCGGAAGTTGATTCAATTAGTCCGCAACTTTGCCAAGAACCAGTGCGGAAACGTCGTTTATCTACGTGTTCCACTCCTACCTGATAACCACTAGAGAGCATTTGTCTTACTTGAGAGACTACCTCTGGACTTAATTTTGTACCCATTGCAGCAGTTGCAGCAGTTGCAGTTGCAGTTGCTCTACCACTAAATTGACTAGGAGTATAGGAGCTACCTTTATATGAAGAGGATGAGGAAGAAGATGTAGAATTCCGGTCTTCTGGTCTTTGGATAATACTTTCAAGTATTCGACGTTTTGCAGATGTATCAATACCAATTATGCGTACATACTCGCCTCGATGATTATCCATACAGGTTTCTAAGGCTGCTACCACTTCATTCGTAGAATTTGATGGAATTGGTTCACAGCTTTGCCAAGAACCAGTACGAAAACGTCGATTATCTACGTGTTCTGTACCGATTTTGTAACCGCTAGCTAATAATTGACGAATTTGATCTATTGTTTCAGGATTTAATCTTCCTGTAGCATAACCATTACTGCTACCATTACTGCTACCATTACTGCTGTAGCTGTAATTCTGATTACTGCTATTTGTGCTGTAAGACTTAAAGGCATTACTAGAACCATTACCGATACTAACTCCAGAACCATCTGGACGCTGAATAATAGTTTCTAAGACACGTCGACGGTCTTTAGTATCAATCCCAAATAAACGCACATACTCACCACTGTGCTCAACCATACAGCCTTCCAAAGAAGCGATCGCTTCATTCAAAGACCTAGGCTCGATTGGCTGACAGCTACTCCAAGAACCAGTACGAAAACGTCGCTTGTCTACGTGTTCTGTACCAATTTTGTAACCCTGATTTAGCAAGTAGCGTACCTGTTCTATTGCTTCGGTACCCAAACTATTACTAGACACTGCTTTGTTCTCCAATTCTTCTACTTCTACAAAGTTACTTGTATAATTTTTTTCTATGTCGTCTCGGAATTTTGTAATACACTTATTGTCTTCAAAACACAGATAACCAGCCCGCAGTTCCTGATTAACTCCTACAACATGGTGGGCAAAATCTTTATCTTCTGCTTGCACATCTGGTAATCTATCAGCTTGCTGCTGATTAGTAATTACAGATCCACTCGGAATATACTTTCCAGAAGGAATTTCTACATCTTGAATTAGAGCATGCATCATCACAATGCAGCCTTCTCCTACTTTGGCATTAAATACCGTTGAACGAAAGCCGATAAAGCAATTATCCCCAACGTAAGCTGGACCGTGAATTAAAGCCATGTGGGTAATACAAGTATCCGAACCTATCCATACTGAATAGTCTTTTCCATCATCACCAACAACTCTGCCTTGCTCTAAACCATGGATAACTACACCGTCTTGAATATTAGTATTTTCACCAATATAAAAGGGTGTTCCTTCATCAGCCCTTATGGAAGTTCCTGGTGCAACAATTACATTTTTACTAACTTCGACATCACCAATGACTCTGGAAAAAGAGTGTATAAAAGCACTTTTATGAATCGACGGTTCAGTTAAACGATTCGACCATGTGGTTGGGGGGGCTGGTGTACTGCGGACTGGCATTGCTAAATTCCTCCTAGACTGCGGGTGATGGACAACCCACTTACAAAATGCTTAAATAACAAATACTTCGATTTGATAAACTCAAACAATTAATACTGAATGCAGCTAATCATTTGGTTCACAAACAAAAGCTAATTCATCTGTACTGTTCTTTCTTGCTGTAAACCAAACGATCCTCTACACGTACTGTATCAATAATCGCTATAACAGCAGCATCTAGGGGACGTTCCTCATTACCAAGAATTTTACGGGCAGCACTACCACAACTGAAGAGTACCCATTCATCTATTCCTGCACCGACAGTGTCAGCCGCCACTTCATATTTATCTAAAGCGCGTCCCTCCTCATCTACTAATTGCAACAACAGTAATTTCACACCCCTAAGATTAGGATCTTTTTGAGTACTAACCACTGTGCCACGAACTTTAGCAATTTGCATCTTTAGTTTATATTATGGTCTTTGACCATAAGGACGAATAGCGTTAACATTTTCGCGGAACTGTTCTACATCCTCTGTATACCGAATTGGTAAGACGTATTCCAAGTTCTCATGAGGACGGGCAATTATATGAGTAGACAATACTTGCCCACCATTTACCCTTTTGACTGAATCAACTCCGGCACCTACAGAGGCTTGTACCTCTGATACATCACCTCGTACTATTACAGTCACGCGACCAGTACCAATTTTTTCATAACCTACCAAGGTGACGCGTGCAGCTTTCACCATTGCGTCAGCAGCTTCTACAACTGCTGGGAACCCAAGGGTTTCAACCATTCCAACTGCAATTGACATTATGTCTCTTCCTTAATCTGTAAAGTAAAAACTATCACAAAACCTTTTTTTGAAGAAAACAATATAAGCGCAGCTACTCAAACTAAAACTTTAGGATGCTAGTAATCTGAATTTTATCAACTGGCGAAAACATTAGGACGAAATCTTGTTAAAAAACCCCGTATCGGCTTATTTACACAATAAAGGCTATTCTTTTAACTTTCCTAAACCAAACACAGCACTAAAACCTATGTTTTACCCTTTCAATAACTAACGCCATATGCAATCTTAAAATAATTGTCCGAACCAAAATTTATATAAATTTTGATTTGTTGACAATTTATATACTTAGAATCCAGGCAATCAGGGCTACACGGTAAACCAAAAGTACCCTTAAAATTAACCCGCAAAGTAAAAATTCAGATTAATTTACCCATGAATATTACATACACCGTCTGTCAGGGGGACATTTGACATAGAAAATTATTCAGTTCTTCTTTTGATTTACAACTAAGTATAAGATTTAATACTTATTGCCTCCTTTGTTTCTGCCTGCTCTTCTTTTGGCTCCTGTTCTTTCTGTAATTACCAGTTTTGGCTTTCTATGTGTGCGCTTTAGGGCTACAAATATTATCTCACCTTCATCACTTTGACGGAGAATAAATTTTTTTAGCGCTCTACATCCCCATATTGAAAATATAGGGGCTTTGAGCGCGTTCATTTTCTAGTCAGTTAAAAATCCACAAAGTTAAATATATCTAAGTTCGGAATTGTTCTACAGCCTCCGTATACCTAATCGGTAATACATATTCTAGGTTTTCATGGGGACGAGCAATGATGTGAGTAGATACCACCTCTCCACCATTGACTCTCCTGGCTGCTTCAATACCAGCTGCTACAGAAGCTTGTACTTCAGAAACATCGCCTCTAACGATCACAGTAACGCGAGCGCTACCAATCTTTTCATAACCTACCAAAGTAACTCGTGCAGCTTTTACCATAGCATCAGCAGCTTCTACAACTGCTGGAAAGCCCTTAGTCTCAATCATTCCAACTGCAATTGGCATCGCAGAACTCCCACTCTTCTATTGATATCTATTTGGTACAGTCAAATTAAATTTTGACGGGGATGCTCATCTTAATGATGAAAAAGCATCCTTTAATTAAGCATATGAAAGCTTTGTACCTCTGGCAATATAAATTACTATAATAGTTTATAATAAAAAAGTTTTAAAAAACTTAAGATATGCTCAGAAGGCAATCTGCTCAACAGAAGTTAATAGTTTTTTGCAGTGGTCACTTCTGTTTTATAATTTTTTTATTACATTATCATTCCCCCACTTAATAGAACCTCATACTTACCAGTCAGTAGAACTGTTAGAGTGCCTGTAACTCTTGTGTAATCTTTATTGTTTGGTAGGAACTGTTGGTTGTAAAAATATATGAATAATAAAATATAAGTTTTAATTATTCGCGGTATAAACATTTATAGGCAAGTTAGAAAAAATTCAATTAGGTAGAAATATTAAATATATTAATATTTTAGATACACGTGGCTGTATATCGACTTTATATAGTCATTAAATGAAAAAATAAAAGATAGATAGAATTGAATATTATTAAAAGTAAAATAAGAGCCAAATTTAGGCAAATTAGCCTGCTTAGGGACGCAAATTAGAATGTCAGTAGTAAAAGGTAGATTTAATGAGTCAGTTCCTATTCTTAACAAGTTGGTGGGTACCTATTTATAGTTTATTGGCTGCTGTTCTAGCTTTGCCTTGGTCTACAGGAGTCATCAAACGTACAGGTCCGAGACCAGCAGCATATTTGAATTTGCTGGCAACGTTAATAACATTTATTCACAGCCTTATAGTTTTCAAGGAAGTTTGGAATAGAGAACCAGAGAAGTTTGTAATTGAATGGTTCCAGGCTGCGGGGCTAGATTTATCGTTTTCTTTAGATATATCTCCGGTAAGTATTGGGGCAGTAGTTTTAGTAAGTGGATTGAGTTTGTTAACCCAGGTATATGCTTTGGGTTATATGGAGAAAGATTGGTCATTAGCTCGCTTTTTTTCTCTAATGGGCTTTTTTGAAGCAGCTTTGAGTACTCTAGCGATGAGTGACTCGTTGTTTCTTAGTTATGCTGTACTAGAAGTTCTTACCCTTTCGACCTATCTATTAGTAGGATTTTGGTATGCTCAACCTTTAGCTGCAAATGCAGCTAGGGATGCTTTCTGGACGAAGCGAGTAGGGGATTTGCTATTGTTAATGGGGGTTGTGTGCCTCTCTAATTTAGCTGGTAGTTTAGATTTTTCAGATTTATATGAGTGGGCACAGACAGCCCAACTGAGTCCTGTTACTTCCGTTTTACTAGGTCTAGCTCTGATTGCGGGACCTTCTGGAAAGTGTGCTCAATTCCCTTTGCATCTATGGTTGGATGAAGCAATGGAAGGACCGAACCCAGCCTCAATTATGCGTAACTCTATGGTGGTTGCTGGGGGTGCTTATCTACTATATAAATTTCAACCGATTTTGGCTCTGTCCCCATTTGCACTTGATACCTTAGTTGTGATCGGTACTTTAACAGCAATTGGTGCAAGCTTAGTCTCAATAGCTCAAGTAGATATAAAGCGCGCTCTATCTCACTCTACCAGTGCTTATATGGGATTGGTATTTTTAGCTGTTGGTATGGAGCAAGGTGAAGTTGCAGTAATGTTGCTGTTTACCCATGCAGTGGCGAAAGCATTACTGTTTATGAGTATAGGGTCAGTTATTTTTACGACTCACACTCAGGATATTACTGAAATGGGTGGTCTTTGGTCAAGAATGCCAGCTACCACTACGGCTTTTTCAGTTGGTTCAGCAGGGATGTTAACTCTTTTTCCTTTAGGAAGCTTTTGGGCAATGCTTTCTTGGGCTGATGGTTTAGTATATGCAACTCCTTGGGTGATAGGAGTGCTAATAATCGTGAATGGTTTAACATCGTTAAATTTGACACGAGTATTTAGATTAGTATTTTGGGGAGAAGCACAACAGAAGACTCGACGCGCTCCGGAAGTATCCTGGTCTATGGCTGTACCTCTGATTTCACTTTCTATAGTTACTTTATTAGTTCCATTGATGTTGCAGCAGTGGTATCTTTTACCAAGTGTGGACAGTATAAATTGGTATGTAGTATCAGCTTTGGTTTCCTCATCAATTTTAGGGGTAACTATAGGTTCCAAAATTTATCTTCATAAAGCTTTGTCTCGATCCAGAGTACGAATCTGGCGAGTGGTACAAGATTTATTGGCTTATGATTTTTATATCGACAGAATATATAAGTTGACAGTGGTTGCTTTAGTTGCTTTTCTATCAAAATTTTCAGCTTGGTGCGATCGCTATTTAGTCGATGGTTTAGTCAACTTAGTCGGTTTTGTTACCATATTTAGCGGTCAAAGTTTAAAATACAGTATTTCTGGTCAGTCTCAAGGTTATATGCTGACTATCTTAGTTGGAATCAGTATTTTTGGTTTATTTCTTAGCTGGTCTTTAGGTCTTTTAGATAATTTACCCTTTTAAAGTTTGGACAAGTTTAAATTTTCCCACCTAATTTCCTAACTTAATTTTTCAACCTCTTTAATCCCATGCAGCAGCTTTATCTTTTTCTTAGACTATGCTAAGTACTTTAATTTTGCTGCCTTTGATAGGTGCAGCTATTATCAGTATATTCCCTATAAGCAGTAGTAAAGTTTGTCGTTCTATTGCTTTAACCTTTGCTAGCCTTGCTTTTCTACTCACTATTGTTATAGCTTTCAATTTTATTCCAGGAGACTTTACTCAACAATTTAGGGAATTTATTCCTTGGATAGATGCTTTAGGATTTAACTACAACATAGGGGTTGATGGATTATCTTTTCCCCTTGTAGTGATGAATAGTTTGCTCAGCGCGATCGCAATATATAGTAGTGACAAATCTATACAGCGTCCGCGTTTATATTTTTCTTTAGTGTTACTGCTAAGTTCAGCAGTAACCGGTGCCTTTGTTGCCCAAGACTTGTTACTATTCTTTCTGTTTTACGAGCTAGAACTTATACCTTTATATCTTCTCATTGCCATATGGGGTGGTGAAAGAAGGGGATATGCTGCCACCAAGTTTCTTATATATACGGCGTTTTCTGGGATTTTAATCCTAGCCAGCTTTTTAGGTTTGGTATGGTTGAGCGGTTCTTCTAGCTTTGCATTACAAGAGCTAAATCCTAGTTCCTTATCTTTGGGAACTCAACTAATTTTGCTCGCTGGTATTTTAATTGGTTTTGGTATAAAGACTCCTTTAGTTCCATTTCATACTTGGTTGCCAGATGCTCACGTAGAAGCATCAACACCAATTTCAGTCTTACTCGCAGGAGTACTGCTGAAGCTAGGTACTTATGGGTTGATTAGATTTGGCACCTTATTATTACCTGGAGCTTGGCATTATCTTGCACCTTGGCTTGCCACATGGGCTGTAGTTAGCGTCTTATTTGGTGCATCCTGTGCGATCGCTCAAAAAGACATGAAAAAAATGGTAGCTTACAGTTCTATAGCACATATGGGCTATATTCTTCTTGCTGCTGCTGCTGCCACACCACTGAGTATATTAGCAACCGTAATGCAGATGGTAAGTCACGGCTTAATTTCAGGATTATTATTTTTACTAGTGGGAATAATTTACAAAAAAGCTGGCACCAGAGACTTATCAGTAATTGAAGGTTTACTCAATCCAGAAAGGGGATTACCAATGATTGGTAGTCTTATAGTTTTGGGGGTCATGGCAAGTGCCGGTATACCTGGAATGGTAGGTTTTATTTGTGAATTTACCGTATTCGCAAGTAGTTTTGCCGTTTTTCCATTGCAAACATTACTGGCAATGATTGGTACAGGATTAACCGCAGTTTACTTTTTAATCTTGGCAAATCGTGCCCTTTTTGGACGTTTGTCCTCTCAAGTGACCAATTTACCTAGAGTTTATTGGTCGGATCGCTTCCCAGCATTAATTTTGGCATTACTGATTGTAATTTTTGGTATTCAACCGAATTGGTTATCCCGGTGGATAGAAGAAACAACTACCGCAATCGTACCATCACGGATAGTGGGTGCGATCGCACCCACTATCCGTGCCACACCCTTGGGATTATCACCTATGATGGGTGTCCATGCACCATCGCAAAACCTCTCAACTGTTATATCAGATAAAGGTTGATTAAAAGATAGATAGCTATTACTAGTAAAAAGGGGTTGTTTAACAGAAACATTATTCATCTGAACAAAGTTCAGATGGTTGCGCTTGCCCATATTGGATAAGGATAAGGTTTTATCTTAGTATTTAATTATGTCTATTTATTTAGAGAAATTAATAACAAATTTAAGATTTAGCCGAATCAAGAGAAAATTTCTTACTTTTGAGCCTTTTATTCAGGTAATTTTCCGGTAAACCCGCCAGTGCAAGCTATGATCAAAAAGTCTTCTAAACATCCTTTAGCAGAATATATTGAACGCCTACTTATAGGAAGAACATTACTTCCAGAAGGTGGAGAAAATCTTTTAGAAGTAGTTGGTATTCTTAAAAGTTATGGTGTTGTTTTAGATGCCTACTCGAAAAATTTGATTTATATTGCCGAAAATCAATTTTTAGAATTTTTTCCTTTTTTTAAATATTTTAATGGCAAAGTTTCTGCCAATAAATTATTCAGCCATTGGTGGCACGACAGAATTAACTTTGAATATGCTGAATATTGCATGAGATCAATGCTTTGGCATGGTGGTGGTGGTTTAGATAAATATTTAGATTCAGCAGAATTTAGAGAAAATGCAAATAATGTTATTGCAGCGAAGTTTTCTAGAAACCCGTTGATAAAAGTTGTCAACCAACTATTTCCTGAATTCTTAATCGAACAGTTGCGAGTTTCTTCATATTATTCAGGTTTAGGTCAATTTTGGCGAGTTATGTCTGATATTTTTATTGATTTATCAGATAAATATGATGCAGGCAAAATTCAATCTATTCTTCAAGTTGTAGACCATATTAAAACAGGTTTAGTTGCTGCTGCGAGTAAACCTATCATATATAGGGTGAAAATTCATGGTAAAGTCTATGAGATTATACCTGAATCTGCTGGATTAACTTTTCTAGTAGATACAGCAATACCCTACGTAGAAGCTATTTTTTTCAGAGGAACTCCGTTTCAAGGAACAGTTTCTTACAATGCTCAAGCAGGTCAAATATCTCCAGATCAAGGCAGATTTCAGTATGGTGCATTATATGCTGACCCACTACCAGTTGGCGGTTCTGGTATTCCTCCAACCTTACTAATGCACGATATGCGTCACTATCTCCCAGATTATCTGCATAACTTATATAAAAATACTCGTCGAGGAGAAGATGATTTACTCATCCAAATTTGTCAAAGCTTTCAAAAATCTATGTACTGTGTCACTAATGCTGCAATAGTTGGTTTAATGCCTCATCCTGCTGATACACAAGACCCACAAAATCAGGATGAAAATCGTCTATATCTAGAACAATGGATGGATAGATTAATTACTTCTCGTCTGCAATTCGTAAATTTACAAGATAATTCTTGCAGTATTTCTTTACCTAGATGGTCTTAGTTATTAGCTTTTGGCTTTTAGCTTTCGACTAATAAGGTGGCTTGTATAAAATAATTTTACCAATGATGAGGTGCAAGCCTTAATGATCGGGGCACAAGCAAGCAAGGTTTGCTTGTGCCCCGATATATGGGTAGTCTCTTGGTAATTTCAATTCTGGAAATCTCCTAACTTCTGATGACTAACTAAAGCATTCGAGCGGGTGAGCGAACTTAACCAAAAGTATTACCGTTCCAACCCCACATATGACCTTTTGCATCAGCAAATTCTATATAAATTCGATTCTGCGGTACTCCCAAAGCTTGTTTAATATCTTGACAGAAATCTTGACTCATCGCTTTAGTTTGCTCTGATTTCATAGTACCTACACTCTTGATTTCGATGTAGCAAGTAGGGTCAGTATTACCTCCAAAAGTCATAGGTACTTCTGCTTCAAAAGCTGTCATTACATAGGACTCTGGTTTACCTGTATGTTTAGCTAACTTAGCAGATAGACCTTTCAGCATCGATTCAACTGTAGTTGTCTCTGGTGAAGATACAGAAGTTTGAACTTTAATTAATGGCATAATTATCAATAACTCATTATTAACAGTCTTTAGTAATAATACTTAGAGAATTAACATAATTATTTTGAATTGATTAGGAGTAGAGTATATATCAATTCAAAATAAATAAATAAAAAACTCAAAAAAGCTTAATTCTACAAGTTCACTTCTACAGAATAAATTTAACCACCATAGTTCCAACCAGTGGTTTCAAGCAATAATTGTTTTCCTTCACGATGAACCCCAGCAGCAATGACCTCAGCAACGTAAACTGTATGGTCGCCTTTATCAACACTACCGCTTACCTGACATTCTACGTATCCCAAAGAATCAGAAATAATCGGACAACCAGTTTCGCCGAGATAAAATTCTATATCCTCAAACTTATTACCAACTCTACGCATGGGTTTAAAAAAAGTTTGTGCTAATTCTTTTTGTCCATCTTCTAGAAAACTCAGGGCAAAAACTCCACTGCTTTCAATCATTCGATGGGAAATAGAATCTTGCTTGACACAGTTTACTACCAAAGGAGGTGTAAAAGAGGCTTGCATTACCCAGCTAGCGGTAAAACCATTAACTTCTTCTCCATCTTTTACACCACAGATATATAAACCGTGAGGAATTTTCCGCAGCATCGTCTTTTTTGCTTGTTCGTCTAGCATAGGTTTGCCCTGAATTAGTTTATGAAATTGTTTTTACAACATTGTTAAGTTTATCGAAAAGAGGAACCTCTCAACACTCACTTTTGAGAAATCAACATTTAGAATTAGTTCTTTGGACGGAATAGATGAGTATGTTCGGGATTATATAGTCGAGAACGTGCATTCACTTCTGAGAGTGCAGGGCTAATTAAATAAAGAGTGGTACGAATTAAATTATGAGTTTGAGTGCATTGTGCCATTTGGTTAAGGGGTACAACCCAAATTTGTTCATCATGCCATCCCAAACGATAACAAACTGCCACTGGAGTATCTTCTGGATAGTGTTCTAACAACTGATTTTGAGAATTTTCGACATGACGGGCACTTAAATACAAACACAAACTAGTTTTATGTGCCGCCATACTAGACAATTCTTCTGTTTGTGGTACTTGAGTTCTACCACTAATGCGAGTCAGAATAATGCTTTGTACCAAACCAGGAACAGTCAGTTCTATTTTAAGTTTGGCAGCAGCAATCTGAAAAGCACTAATTCCAGGTATGACCTCAAAAGGAATTTGGGCTTCTGCAAGAAAGTGCATTTGTTCGTGAATAGCGCTGTATAAACTAGGATCTCCAGAATGCAATCGAACTACAGACTTGGAACAGCGTACTTTCTCAATCATCAAAGGGACAATATCTTCCAAGGTTTTATTGGCAGTACGGATAATTTCTGCATCTGGACGGCAAAATTGCAATATTTCTTCAGGAACCAAAGAATTAGCAAATAAAATTACATCTGCGGCTGCAAGTATCTTGTATGCCCTGAGAGTTAATAAGTCTGGATCCCCTGGACCTGCGCCAACGATATACACGCTAGGCTTTAAAACTAGTGTTGTGTTTATTTTACTTTGGCTGATAGTGTATTCACTCATATGATGCTAACCACAACTCTTTCCAAAAAAAAATTTGCACTTCGTCAGTAACTTTCCGGATCAATCTCTTCGTCTCTAGTAGAGAGAAATGGTAGATGCACCCTGGTTAAGCCCTAGAGAAAACTCTAGGGCATTTTTTATTTTTAATCTCTTAATCTCTTCAAGCATTTACTTCCAAGTTTTCAGCAGTTGAATAATTGAGTATTGTGAACTACCCACACTGTACCGTCAGGTCAAACGAAGGCAGAAGTTAAAAGGCATTCGTCAGAAGTTTTCTTGATTGTCCGAGGCTTGTACCTCTCCCAATCGCTCTTCCGTCCTTAAGTACGGGGCGTGAAGGACTGAAGGAAGAGCCTTCAGTTGTTAGCTTAATCCTTCTGCCCTCTGCCTTCAAGGGCGAAGCCCTGGTCAGTGTGGGCTTCTAATACCATGGAAGATTGCCGTATCTTGGATTTGCGGTACTTCTCAACAAACTAATTTTTTTTAGTAGACATAAGCGCGATCGCTATCTTTATCTCTACTGTTATCTTTACCTTTGCTGCTTCTCTTTACCTACCTGAGCTTCTTCTTTTTTTGGAGAAACTACATCAGGCAAGGGTTTTTTCCAGTAATAAAGCCAAGCTAATCCAGCAGCACCTAAAATAATTTCTATCAAGCTAATAATTTGTGCTACCCGTAATGGTCCTAGCATTAAGCTATCAGTTCTGAGTCCTTCAATCCATACACGTCCTAAACTGTAAGCTACGCAGTAAATACAGAATATCGTCCCGGTCTTCAATTTTTGCTTACCTGGAAAACCTTTAAAAAATAACGTCATCAAAAGCGCGAATACCATTAAGTTCCATACAGACTCATAAAGAAACGTGGGATGAAAATAACCTCCTTCTGGATATAATCCCCGGTATTGGTCTGGTGGAATATAAAGTTTCCAAGGTAAATTGGTTGGACGACCAAAAGCTTCTGAATTAAAGAAATTACCCCAACGTCCAATCGCTTGCCCTAAAATCAGCGAAGGAGCAACCAAGTCTGCCATTTGCCAGAAAGATACTTGTTTGAGTTTAGTAAAGATTAACGCTGCTGTTAGCCCTCCTATAATTGCTCCATGAATGGCAATTCCTCCCTTCCAAATTGCAATAATATCTCCAGGATTTTGAGAGTATTCCGACCATTGAAACAAAACGTAATATAATCGCGCTGCTGGAATTGCCCCAATAACTAACCAAATGACTAAATCGCTAAGTAATTCAGGATTTATATTGCGCTTCTTTGCTAAATACTGTGAGAGGATAACACCAATTAATACAGCGCTGGCAATTAACAAACCATACCAACGTATGACTATCGGTCCAACTTGAAATAAAATCGGACCTGGAGAAGTAAATTTAAATGCTAAAGGCAGTATGGGAAAATCCAGTGCCATAAAAAATACCATTCAATATTAATTTAATCTCAATACTGTAATACTGTAATATCTCTGAGATTTATTGGTATATATCGTTGATAACTTATTATGTATAAGGATTGATACTAATTACCCATAATTGCGATCGCCTGCTTCATATTTCTGAAGAATATTTCTGAAGAACATCTTTGAAGAACAATTCTGAAGAATAATTCGATATTATAATCGCCAAAAATAATTACCTAAAATATCTTTAAATTGTGATTGCTATTTACCCAGGAAGTTTCGATCCTATAACTTTGGGACATCTTGATATTATCCAACGTGGCTCTAAGTTGTTTGATCGAGTTATTGTGGCTGTGCTGCGAAACCCAAATAAAATTCCTCTGTTCAGCATACAGGAAAGAATGGAACAAATTCGTCTGTCTGTGAAAAATTTGAAAAATGTCGAAGTAGACACCTTTGATGGTTTGACTGTTAATTATGCCCAAAATAATCAAGCACAGGTTCTGCTAAGAGGATTGAGAGCTATTTCTGACTTTGAAGTAGAACTACAGATGGCTCATACAAACAAAACTTTATCAACAGATATTGAAACTGTTTTTTTAGCAACTTCTAACGAGTATAGTTTTTTAAGTAGTAGTGTGGTAAAAGAGATTGCAAGATTTGGCGGTTCTGTCAATCATCTTGTTCCTTCTCACGTTGCACTAGATATTCAACGATGCTACACCCACAACCATTTAATACCGAACCAAGTAGAAACGGAAAAAAACCCCCTTCCCCAGAGTCACCAAATGGAAACTCACCAGGAAGTCCTCAAAAACCAGGAATCATAGATATTCAGCAAGAACTTAACCGTATAGAAGAAATTGTTCTTGCAAGTCCACGTATCCCCCTAACAAAACGTACTCTAGTAGATGAAGAAAAGTTACTAGAGCAGCTAGATTATGTCAGAATTTCTTTACCAAATGCTTTTCAAGAAGCAGTTACTTTGATTGAACAAAAACAAGATATTCTTTTGCAAGCGGAGGAATACGGACAGCAAATAGTAGATGCAGCACAAGCGAAACGAGGACAAATCTTAGCGGAAAGTGATATTATTCGACAGGCTGAACGGGAAGCTGAACAGTTACGACGCAAGGTTAAGCAAGAATGTGATGCCATGATGGAAGATACTCTTGTTCAAATAGAGCGTCAGCGTCGTGCTTGTCAGCAAGATTTAGAAGAAATACGACGTCGAGGAATGGCTGAAGCTGAGGAAATTGCCCAAGGTGCCGATGAATATGCTGATAGCGTTTTAGAAAGTGTTGAGCAGCAGTTGTATGAATCTCAACAGCGATTTAGTGAGATGTTAAATATAGTTAACAACGGTCGCAAGCAAATTTATTCTAAGTCTCCAGTACAAAAGAAGTCGCTACCTCCCAAAAAGAAGTAAAACTATTTGAATTAAGTAAATGTTATTTAGTTAAATGCTTCTGGGTGCCTGCTGTTTGCAGTAGGTATTAGTTTTATGTGTTTATTTATATATTTTATGTGTTTATTTATATTTTTATAGTTTGAGTCATTTTTTACCAATAGCCAACGGTTAATTGTTAACAGCTAACAGTTAAGTAGGAAGGCGTAATTATTTATAATATATGATTTATTTTACCAAGCATGAAACTCTTTGACAGCATGGGTTAGCGTAGCGTAACCCATGCTAAATTTAATTTAATCCACTTACTTACTTTAGTTAGTAATACTAGATTGCTATATAAAGAATGAAATTGTAAATATAGCTAATTATTATTTGTTCGTGAATAACTGAATAAATAGATCAAGCTTGCTTATAATTTATTACCTGAGTTGTTCTAATAGTCGTTCTTTCCGCTAATATTATTTATATTACTGAAAAATATTGCAGCATATTTAGGACATCTCATATTATCTCTATATAGATACCTTTTAGGTATATTGTTGATCAATGAGGGGAAATAGTTTTTATGCCTAATTATAGTTTTTATACTTGCATGATTATTTCGCAAGTTAAATTATTATGCAGTTAAATATGATTTTAACTAACATAATATTGATTTATAGGTTCATATTTGATTTGTATCCCATATCAGATAATTAAAGAAAAATATTCAAAAATATTTTGCTAGATATCATCCAGAAGTCTTTAAAATAAAGAATTGATTCAAGATGTTTCTGCGATCGCCTGTCTTCTGTATAGGATATTAAACGGTCATAAAATACTTCA
>JBCCDM010000030.1:0-23553 GCA_039030795.1 Cyanobacteria bacterium P01_A01_bin.84 | reverse complement strand
TATTATAAATAATTACGCCTTCCTACTTACCTTGATTTGTAGAAGCTGCTTCTGGCTATATACTGCATTTGCAGTAATTTTTTATAATTCTTCATAAAAAATAAACTAGATCATTAATTTATTAAGTAATCAAGCAAAATTATTTATATAATTACTACTCAGTTATAAAACCGTTCTTTGTTCCCTATTCCCTGTTCTCCGTCCAAATAAAATGTATAAATATTTTTGCACAAGTACTTAATTAATAAATTAATTTATTTTTGGTGATTGGTGATTGGTGATTGGTAAATAGTAATTGGGAATAACTACGCTATTAATTTCTTCAGTCCTCAGTCTTGTTAGTTAATGCAGGTTATGCAGGAATTTTGTACTTTGAATTGTTTTAGTCTCCTCTTTTCATTCCAGCCCAAAAAATAAGAAGTGCTTGCACCTAATAGACATCTTTTGTAGGAGATATCTAATATATAGGCAACCAAATTATGAAAGTAGTTCCCTTAGAATTAGCAGACTCAATTTCTGTACTTAAAGCAGGACTGAAAGCTTCAATTTCCCCATGCATTTTTTCTATTAACTGTTTAGCGATCGCGAGACCCAAACCTGTACCGGGTATATCGGTTTTTGCTTGTACACCACGATAATGGCGTTCTCCAAGATGTTCCAAGTCTTCTTCGGGAATACCAGGTCCATTATCACTAATTGCAATCCCTAGGAAATTAGCTTTATGTTTTCCAGCCCTAATGACGATTTCTCCGCCACTGGGAGTATATTTTAAGGAATTATCAATAATGTTGCTTAACACCTCTGTAAGGGCTTTTACATTAGCTCTAACAGGTTGTATTTGACTGGGGATGAAAGTTACTAACTTTAAGTTTCTCTCTAAGGCTATAGCTTTGATTGAAACTAATAAAGGATTGAGAATTTCAGAAATATCGCACTTAACTTCTTCTTCTCCACTACCCGGTAATAATAAAGGCTTATCTTCATTATTCGTTACAGTGGCTGCAACTAATACTTCCTTTGGAGATAATTGTGGCTGTATTAAGTCAGATGGAGCTAAATCTAAAATCTCATCAAATTTTTGCAGTAATTCTTTAAGGCGATCGCTTTCGCGAATAATAGAAGCTGCAACTTCGCTATTTGCATCCCCCGGTCTGAAGCGCTTAAATAACAATTTACCAAAAGTCCGCAAAGCCGTAATTGGATTGCGTAATTGATGCAATAAAGTATCAAGTAAATCTTGCTGCCTTTCTTGCAATATCTGTTGTTGCTGTAACTGTTGCTCTAACCAACCTCTTCGTCTATCCAAGACGCAAGCGATCGCAAGTGTGCCAGCAATACGTTCAACCTCTCTACGCTCTTTTTCTTCCCAAGGACGATCTTCTCTAACTGTTACCAATAACCCAATCATCATATTTTCGTGAATCAAAGGTAAAACAACTTGGTCTCCATTAAACAAATTATCTTCATTTTGATGAGATTGATTACTATCATTCTGATTTCTATCAATTGTTAACTCTTGTGTCGCAGCTAATAATTTCTGATTTAATTTTGGTAAAGCTAAGTTATTAACATTTTTCCTAATAACCGTTTTTTCTGGATAAGCCACTATCGGAATAAGTTTTGCCTCGCTGCTTTGAGCTTCTACCAATTCTTGCGCCAAATACACAATACTCAAAGATGCTCCTAAACTCTGGGTCAGAAGAATCATCTGCTCCCGCGCTAGAGCAACAAACTCAGAACTGGTAGAAATTAACATATCTCGATGATTAGTGGGTAACAAGCAATCGTGCATTAAATTAACAACTACACAGGCTTTTTTATGCAATATTTATAATTAGACTTTTTACAAAGCTTAATCTTAAGCTTGAGACAAATGCATTGCTAACCCTGATTATATCCTGAGCTACTTTTGATTTCTCTAGATTCAAATATATTACTTTTATGGTAAGTAAACGTTAAAAACAGTTGATTTTTTAAGCTAAAACTTTTATAATTACGACGGGTTTTGTAGCTATCACTACAATCTTAATAGCTTGAAAGAGGAGGAAAATAGTTTGGCTAGGAGACGCAAGCGTAAGAGTCGTCGTCGCCAAGAGGGTAGACGCATCCTAGAGAATGTACCTCAATTTAGCATCGAAAGTGGCGATGATAAACCGGTAACAGCAGCAAGGAAGTTTATCCAGTCAGAGGGGATTTTGCCACCTGCTTTGTTACTTGTGAAACGCAATGAGCATACTACAGACCGTTATTTTTGGGCAGAAAAGGGTCTATTCGGTGCTCAATACGTAGAAGAGAATCATTTCCTGTTCCCCAGTTTAAGAACCCTTGATGGTTCTGTAGAACAAGAAGTTCTCGCATTGGCAGCCCACTAAGCCACTGATTAAACCGTAGTTCTTATTTTTGGTTTAAATTATGACTTAAGAGTCTCATTCACTATTAACTGACAAAGCGATCGCTTTCTAGCTAAACTTTAGTTTTTCTTAAGTTTTTAGATAAACTGTCAGTCACATTATTCATTGCTAAGTCAAATTTATTGGTTCGAGCAAGTTTAATTTTAACAGCGATCGTTGCTTAGAGTCTCAAATGATTTAACAAAATATAACTAAATCAAAAGGAGCTTTTTCAAATATATCTAATATAACTATATGCTTAAAAACCCATTAGTTCTTAGCCATCAGTCGTTAGCAAATCAGCGAGAAGACTTAAAACCTACCTCTCAAGGAAAAAGCTAATAGCTTCAGAGCTAAAAGCTATTGTTAAGGGCATGATAGTTGTGTATTTGTCAGAACTGCAATATAGCAGTTGGTATTGAGCTAACTTACTAAGTTGTTGTAGTTTTTGTCAGTTTTCAATCAGATTAGAATAATATTTATTAATCTCCATAACAAGCGGTTGTTGTGGAGATTAATAAAAACTTAGGAGGATTGATTCCATAGTAGGATTCCTAAGATTTGCATTTTTCCTAAATAAGTTAATACTTCAAACTCAAGGAATATATCCTTGAGGTATATGAGATATCAATCTATTCAATACTAACTAGCTGTAATGCCCTTTGGATTTCTAGTAATTCATCTCTATGGGCAATTACAGTCAATTTGCTTGAGAATTTGTCTGTACTTTCAGTTTTATCTAACTGAAGTAAGACATTTTCAACTCTTCCTGCTTTTTTCCAGTAGAAAATACCCGCACAAGGCGATAAGAGAACTATTCCCAAAAGAGCTAAATTGAGACCGGGGAATAGCTGTAAAACAACCAAAGACAAACATAATAAACCTACAGCCGCAAGTAAGCTTAAAAAAACGGCTAAGAATAAACTAGGTCTAACAAAACCAGTCATAGTTACCTGGTTAGTTAGCGGGTCTATCGCTGCCACTCGATAAGACCGCGCTTGAAAATAATCTTGCAGTTGAGGCATTAAAACAGCTTCGTCTTTTTGGGACCCTAGCTTCACTGTCTGCGTTCTGTCTTTAGCGGATGCACGGATAAAGAAAATCAGACCAATCATGAGTAATAAAGTCAGCAGTAACGTAGATGGCAGTACAGGTATATCCATAACGAGTAGTTAGTTGTGTGATGGAGGAGACTTGTTAGTCTTGTTCATTATTAATTATTATTTCTCTATTTTGTCCTCTTCACGATGTAATCTTGCCATAAGCGAGCTAAATCATGTGCTTGATTTTGCCATTCGGGGGCAACTTGGTACATCCTTCTAGGACGTCCTCTACCTTCAAGTTTTTTCCAGTAACCAGTAATTGCCTTTTGGTCTTCAAGAAACTTGATGGCGCTATAAAGCACAGTATCTGAGAGCCGATAGGTTGGATACTCGGTTTCTAATTTCTGGATTAACTCGGTTCCGTATGATTCCCCTTGTAGCAAAACGTACAAGATATAGCAAACTGCTAATTCTTGACAAAGATAAGTTGGCGGAGGATTCTCAAAGTACTGATATATATCCTCAATTCTCATAAGTTATAAAATGGCTAGAAATATGCCGCAGGGTTGAGCCTAAAATGTTGATAGAGAGTATATACTGTAAACCCCTGATTTGGTAAGTGTATAACGCTACTTAAAGAAAATTGCCAGACGGCAGAATATAAGCAATGTCCGTACTTATTTACACTACAGAAGGTGTCAGCAGTATCAGGGCAGGTGTAAACCGACCCCACTCTCGTCATAAACAGTGTGGTGAGGAGCTTTTATAACAGCAGAAGAACTACCGTCAGTGTGTCGAGTGATGCCAAGCGTGTGAGGACTGCATAAGCATAAAATGGCACTTAAGCAATTTTAAAGGCAAATTGCGTTTTTTCACATAAAACTTAATAAACACTTTGGCTACCTGTAATTATCCCAGTATGGCAAGTTAAATTTTAAGCTAAGGATTGACAAAATCCAAGGTATAAGTGTTGTAGAAATAAATTTTGTGATTTTTTGATAAAAGTTTTATTTATTTGGGCGTTTACTTAAGATATCCTCTCTTGATGAAGGTAAATGCGATCTTAAATTTATCAAGCGCCGAATACTGGTGGTTAATATGTCAGAAAAGTCCGAAACTTCATTGTCTCCGTTAAATATCCGAGAAGTAGGTAATACTTTTCGGATGGTAGGTTGGGCTAGCTTCGGATTGCAGCTAGCGTTAATTATTATTTCTTCAGTAGTACTATTTTTATTTATTGCCTTTGGTCAAAAGAGTACGGGTTCCAATACCAACGCAGGAGCTGGTTCTGGGGTATTTTTCACAATTTGTGGATTAGTTGCTTTAGGAGTGGGAATCTACTTAACTTTTCGATACAAAAATATTGGTAGAAAGCTTTTGTCTTCAAATTCTGACAATCGTCCGCGAAAAAGTCAAACTGTACAAGTATTGCGATTAGGTCTGACTGTAAATTTAGTGGGAATGTTATTAACTCTTTTAGGAGTACAAGCGATCGCTGGGGGTTTAGCCATCAAAGCTATATCTTCACAAACTTCAGCTTCAGGATTAGTAGTAGACCCAAATCGAATTATTAGCGGTTTGGAAATGTTCGTAGTCTTAGCAAGCGTCCAAGTGATGACAGGTCACTTTGTTGGAGTTGTAGGTTCAATTTGGTTGCTTAACCGTATTACTCGGTAAGGAGATATGTAATTCATATGTAATTACAAAATCATAAGGTTCCGAATCGTCAGAATTGAAAGAATCGTAGATGAAGCATTCTAGGACATAGGGTTCAAGAATTGGTCTAAAGGTCTGTGGGCTCTATGTGAGGGGGAGTATTAGAGAAATGTATTCTAGAAAATATATTCTAGAAAATATATTCTAGTAGGCACCGAACAAAACAGAAAACTAGCGCAGGGTGTGAGAATTTCCCGGTAAACCACTTGTGTTTAACGGCGAGAGTATGTCAAATTCTGATGTGTTAACCAGAGATACCAAGCAAGAAGTTGAGAAGAATCAGTGCTCGATATTAAGCAGATACGTCAAAATCCACAGTTTGTCCAAGAAAAGTTGAATAGTCGCGGTAATTATGATATTCAACCCATCATAGAATTAAGCGAGAAGCAACGGGAATTAGAGAATAAACGCAGTCAATTGCAAGCTCGTAGTAATGAGGTTGCTAAGACTATTCCTGGGAAGATAAAGGATGGTTGTGACCCCAAAGGTGATGAGATTAAAGCTTTACGGGAAGAAGGAAGTTCTATTAAAGCAGAAATTGGTGAATTAGAACCCCAAGAAAAAGAGTTGCTGAGCAAAATCAACGAACTTTTGCTAGCTTTGCCCAATTTACCTGATGATTCTACACCCCAGGGAAAAAGTGAAGCAGAAAACGTCGAGGTAAGACGTTGGGGTGATGAGTATATTACTGGAGATAAAACTACTGGAGGTAAAGATGTATTACCTCACTGGGAAATAGGTGAAAAGCTAGGTATCCTCAACGTCGAACGTGCCGTAAAAATAGCTCAGAGTCGCTTTATCACATTGATTGGTGCAGGTGCAGCTTTGGAGAGAGCATTAATTCAATTTATGCTTAATCGTCAGATTGCTGCTGGATACGTGGAAGTGGTACCACCATTTTTAGTTAATAGCGAGTCTTTGACAGCTACGGGACAGTTACCTAAATTTGCTGAAGACAGCTTTAAGTGTAGTGATGACGACCTTTGGTTAATTCCAACTGCGGAAGTACCTGTGACTAACTTGTATAGAGGAGAGATTCTCAATACAGAAGATTTACCAATTTACCACTGTGCTTACACTCCCTGTTTTCGTCGGGAAGCTGGAAGTTATGGACGGGATATGCGGGGTTTGATTCGCTTGCATCAATTTAATAAAGTAGAATTAGTAAAATTTGTTCACCCTGAAACCTCTGCTGAAGAATTAGAAAAACTATTAGGGAATGCCGAAGCCATCTTACAGGAATTGAAGTTACCTTATCGAGTATTGAACTTGTGTACTGGTGATTTGGGCTTCTCTTCAGCAAAAACCTATGATTTAGAAGTTTGGCTACCTTCATCTCAAACTTATCGAGAAATTTCTAGTTGTTCCAACTTCTTGGACTTTCAAGCAAGAAGGGGAAATATTCGTTTTAAAGAAACTGGTAAAAAAGGAACCCAATTTCTACATACCCTCAATGGTTCCGGTTTAGCAGTAGGACGCACCATGGCAGCTATTTTGGAAAATTACCAACAACCAGATGGAACCGTGAAAATACCCGCAGCACTCCAGCCTTATATGGGAGGGAAGGAAGTTTTGTAGGGAAGCAGGGGAAGGAGAAGGGGGACTGGGAGTAATTATTCAAAATTCAAAATACTTGCTTCTTACGTAGCAAGCTACAAAATTCGGGCATTCCTGCATTAATTACCCATTACCAATAACTGAAAATTGTATCCTGTTGTTAGAATTTACATTGCTTAACACTTTAGAATAAATAAAAGTGTAATCAAATGTAAATGTAATCGAAATAAGTTTACCTGTTTATTTATATGTCAGTATTAGCGGCTTTTGCAGCGATCGCGGTTTTAATGGTTTTGATTTTTGTCCACGAGTTAGGACATTTTTTAGCAGCTCGTTCTCAGGGGATTCACGTGAATCGTTTTTCTCTAGGTTTTGGACCAATAATTTGGAAATATCAGGGTTCAAAAACTGAGTATGCAATTCGAGCTTTTCCTTTGGGAGGATTTGTGGGTTTTCCTGATGATGACCCAGATTGCGATATTCCCCGCAATGACCCCGATTTATTAAGCAATCGTCCAATTTTGGATCGGGCTATAGTTATTAGTGCAGGAGTAATAGCTAATTTAATTTTTGCTTACTTTCTATTAACAACTCAAGCAGGTTTAGTCGGAGTCCCCCAAGTAACAGAAAAAAATCCGGGTATTTTAATTCAACAGTTAGTACCGAATGCTGGTTCCGCAGCCACAGAAGCGGGTATAAAAGCAGGAGATGTAGTTCTAGCTGCTAATGGTAGAGAATTTTTAACTTACCAAGACGAAGTCAAAGTTTTTCAAGAAATCATTCAAAAGAATGCTGGTTCTGCTGTCAAGTTAGATATTTCTCGCGGAGAAGAAAAGCTAAATTTAACAGTTGTACCAAAAGCTAACTCTGAAGGTAACGGTAGCATTGGTGTAAATCTTTCCCCCAATCAGAAAATTGAGCGACGTAAAGTAACAAATCCTATACAGGCGGTTAAAGTAGGAGCTTCTGAATTTCAAAGAATTTTAACATTAACTTTTTCTGGTTTGGGTCAACTGGTAACTAATTTCGGCGAAACTGCTCCACAATTATCGGGACCGGTTAATATTGTTAAAGCTGGTGCTAATATTGCTCAGAATGACTCTGGTAGTTTGTTATTTTTTGGTGCTTTAATTAGTATCAACTTAGCAGTGATTAATATTTTGCCTCTTCCGGCTTTAGATGGGGGACAATTAGCTTTCTTACTGTTTGAAGGTGTGATGGGCAAACCTCTACCTGCACGCATTCAAGAGGGTGTAATGCAAACAGGTTTGATGCTACTGTTAGGTTTAGGTATGTTTCTGATTGTAAAAGAAACAACAGAATTACAGTGGGTACAACAATTGTTCCAGTGAGCGCTAAAACTACAAGGATTTCCTCAAAACAGCGAGCTAGTGAAATACTAGTTCGCTTAAAGCGTTTATATCCAGATGCAACCTGTTCTTTGACTTACGAAACCCCAGTACAACTGTTAGTCGCCACGATTTTATCCGCGCAATGTACTGATGAGCGAGTTAATAAAGTTACACCTGAATTATTCAATAAATTTCCAGATGCACCAAGTTTAGCCAATGCAGAATTAAGCGAACTGGAAAATCTAGTACGTTCTACAGGCTTCTATAGGAATAAAGCCAAGAATATTCAAGGTGCCTGTAGAATGATTGTTAAGGATTTTGATGGTCAAGTCCCATCCCAAATGTCAGACTTGATTAAGCTTCCGGGAGTAGCGCGAAAAACTGCAAATGTAGTTTTAGCCCACGCATTTGGTATTAATGCAGGAGTTACCGTTGATACTCATGTTAGTCGTTTAAGTCAACGTTTAGGTTTAACCAAACACACCGATCCAGTTCGCATTGAAAGAGACTTGATGAAACTGATACCCCAAGCAGATTGGGAAAACTGGTCAATTCGGTTGATATATCATGGTAGAGCAGTCTGTAAAGCGCGATCGCCTATGTGTGAAGAATGTGAGTTTGCTGAAAGTTTATGTCCTTTTGGTAATGGGTAATTGGTAAGGGGAATAGCTGCGTTATTAATTTCTTCAGTCTTCTTTCCCTTTTCTCCTTCCTAAAATTTTTGGTCATAGCAGTAAGTTTTCGATAGAATAGAAAATGCTGTTTAAAAAATTATTGCTAATTGTATGGCAAAAAAAGCTATGGTTGAGCGCGAAAAGAAACGCGCTAAGTTAGTTGCAAAGTATGCTGAGAAAAGAGAAGCATTATTAGAAGAGTTTCGTCAAGCGGAAGACCCTGCTGATAAATTTGAGATTCATCGTCAAATCCAGCGTCTTCCACGGAATAGCGCTCCTAATCGTCGTCAAAATCGTTGCTGGGTAACTGGTCGTCCTCGTGCTGTTTACCGCGATTTCGGCTTGTGCAGAAACGTTCTTAGAGACTGGGCACACCAAGGTTTATTACCTGGAGTGGTAAAGTCAAGCTGGTAATTGGTAATGGGTAATGGGTAATGGGTAATGGTTTACCCTCCCTTTACTTTTTCACTTCATCCATTACTGTCCGCAACATTTATCTATACCTAAACTTTCTAATAAAAGGTCACTTACAGCGTTTGCGATCGCAAACTCTCCGTAGAAGCTTTTGGAAAAATCAAAGGCTTGCATTTCAGTGACGATAGCTAGTACCAAGGAGCCTAAATCATTTTCTCCTTCCATTCTTTGCCGCATAAATATTTGTGCTGCACGTTCTGCTATGGTGGCGTTTATATCTTCTGGTAAAAATTCTTCATTGAGCCATTTATGTAAACTTTGTTTTAACCATTGTCCCTCTTCTTCGGGATTTTGTGACAGTGGTAGGGTGATTGGTGGTATTGGTTCGGTCATTTTTTAGCTTTTAATAAAAATTACAAGTTTTTTTTATAATGGGGATTCATAAATTATTCTGAGTTATACTACTTACTTTTTCAATCATTATAGAAAATAAAAAAATAACAATAGGGAATAGGGAACTTTCTAACAGTGAGACGACGACTGGTAATTGACGACTGTTAACTGAAATAACTTATATATGTATTATGATGTTGCAAGTATAATTGAGGGCTATGCCCAAGGATATTTTCTCATGTCTAATGAGAATAATGAAGTGGGATGGTATGGCAGTCGCGATCGCACTCTGATTCCTTTAGATGAACGTTTTCACTATCCTAAGTCTCTACGTCGGGTAATTAACCAGGAACGATTTAGTGTTGCTATTAACCGTGATTTTTCGGCTGTGGTTGAGGGTTGTGCAGATAGAGATACTACCTGGATATCTGAGGAACTAATAGAAATTTACCATTTACTTAATCAAAACGGTTGGGCTTATAGTTTTGAAACTTGGCAAGGTGATGAACTTGCCGGAGGAATTTTAGGTATTGTTATTGGGGGTGCTTTTATCGGTGAATCGATGTTTTACCGGATTTCGGAAGGTTCTAAGGTTGCGATGGTAAAACTTGTGGAAAGACTGCGACAAAGAAATTTTATTCTGTTTGATGCTCAAATGATGAACCCACATCTCGAAAGGTTTGGGGCTTATGGAATTAGCGATACAGAATATCAAGAGTTACTTTATCAGGCACTACAATATAATTATTCCTTTGTATAAAAAATAGAGCAAAAATATTACTATTTGATTATCAACAATTTCTCAACAATTTAATTATTGAGATTCACTAAATTCATTTCTGATAGGGTGTATTAGGGGTAGCGTAACACACGATTATATCCACTCATAAATGTTATTCCTTGTGGAAATAGAAAATTGGAAAATAGTTCCTTTTTAACTGAATGATTAATCCACGAGAAATATATGACTTGTTATTAAATTATGGAAATACAGATACTCAAGTTCAAGAAATTCTCATCGGTCTAACTTGGACTTTTTGTCAAGGAGAAGGAACTGGTTTGTGTATGAGTCCTGGTACGGCAACCCGCACTTTACCTTGGTCTGGTACTTTAGTACATAAGCCTATTTCAGAGTTAGCACCTTGGTTAGTTTCCTGGAATCCCTATCAAGCGACTGTAGGAATGGCTGCTATTAATTCTGTTATTAATCAGACGAATCCATTACCTAACACTGGAACCCCATTGTCTCCCGATAGTTCTGCTAATTTAGCTGTATTTGAACACTTTTTACCGCAAATTCGTAATCAAAAGGTTTGCATTATTGGACGTTATCCAGGATTGGATAAGTATAAGCATGAAATGCAAATGAATGTAATTGAATTACAACCAACAAAAGAAGACTTTCCAGCCCCAGCTTCAGAATATTTATTACCAGAAGCTGACTGGGTATTCTTAACAGCAACTTCTATTGTTAATAAAACTTTTCCTCGTTTAGTTGAATTAGCTCAAAATGCTCAATTAGTCTTAATGGGACCAACTCTTCCCTGGTTAACTGAGTTTGGAGAAATGGGAATCAATTATTTAGCTGGAGTACAAGTTAGTAATTTATCAGCTTTGAGACAAACTGTTGCTGAAGGTGGTGGAGTCAGGATTTTTGAAACTGGTGTAGAGTATCGTGTTGTTAAGTTGTGTGATTAAAGGATACAAATTTAACATAACCTTATAACTCAATACGGTTTAGTTAAGCCTCAAAACTAGAAATAGTGTAGGTTGGGTTAAGGCACGTTATAACGCTACATTTCATCAACATCGTAGGTGTACATTACGGCACAACCCAACGTTATCAACCCCGAAGTTTGAGTAACGCTCAAGCTCAACCCAACTACAATCTTCTTAACCGCAACCGTATTGTCTTATAACTTGATAACCAACAAGAACTTCGACTGATTAAATCATTTGAGTTCTTATTTTTCCATGAATTAACTCTATAATTATCTTTATATATTTAGATTACAATATTTTAAGTATACCTAAGTATTATTTGCGTATTATAAAAAATATTAAGTCTAAATTTAAAAAATGGAATTCCCGAAAGTTCTTGCAAATATAGCTCTTCATATTCGTCAGTCTCTCCATTTAGAAGAAATTCTGAAGACGACTGTGGGGGAAGTTCGTCAATGGTTAAAAGCAGATCGGGTTATAATTTATCGTTTTAATGAAGATTGGAGTGGAATAGTTGAGGTAGAAGCAGTAAATGATTCAAAATGGTCAATTTTGGGGAGAATCATTACCGATCCTTGCTTTAAACAATCTTGGCTAGAATCATATAGAAATAACAGAATTACCACTATAGAAGACGTTCATAATGAAAATATAACTCCCTGTCATGGGGAGTTTTTAGAAGAATATCAAGTTCGCTCTAATTTGGTTGTCCCGATATTACTTACTATAGATAGACAAGATAATTCATCCCTGAAAACTGAGCTTTGGGGGTTACTAATTGCCCATGAATGTTCTAAAACTAGAAAATGGCAAGAAACAGAAATTGATTTGCTTCAACAGTTCGCAACCCAGGTGGCGATCGCTATTCAACAAGCTATTTTATTTGAGCAATTGAAACAAAGCAACCAAGCATTAAAAGAAGCAAAAACTGATTTAGAAGAACGGGTCAGCAATCGCACTAGAGAGTTAGAAATAGTGAATCGAAAACTACTACACTTAAATCAAGAATTAACCCGCTCCAATCAAGAATTAGAACAATTTGGTTATATTGTCTCCCACGACTTACGAGAACCTTTGCGGATGGTAACAAGTTTTAGTAAGCTATTAGCTCAACGTTATTCTGGTCAACTAGATGCTGAAGCGGATCAGATTATTAACTTTGCTGTTGATGGTGCAGAGCGGATGGAAAGCTTAATTCAAGACTTATTAGCTTATTCGCGGGTTGACAGTCAAGGGAGAAAGTTTCAGTCGGTAAATTGTGAAGAATTATTAGACCGAGCTCTATCTAACCTTCATCTTGCAATCAAAGAAACTAATGCTCAAATTATCAGAGATGCTTTACCTACAGTTGTTGGAGATGGAACTCAGTTAATTCAATTATTTCAAAACCTAATTGCTAACGCTCTCAAATATCATGGAACAGAATTACCAATAATTCAAATTGGTGTAACAGCAGAACTAGAACAATGGTTATTTTGGGTAAAAGATAACGGTATTGGTATCGACCCTCAATATAGCGATCGCATTTTTCAAATCTTTCAACGTCTCCACACCAGACAAGAATATCCTGGCACAGGTACGGGTTTAGCTATTTGTCATAAAATTATCAAACGTCATCAAGGTAAAATTTGGGTGGAGTCAGAAGTGGGAGAGGGAGCAACCTTTTATTTCACTCTCTCTGCGAAAACATAATAATTGCTCTCAAATCTGGATCAAATAAGATATAAAATTAGGGTATTTAAGAAGTTTCTAGTGATTAGACTAGAATTAATTACCTAAAATTAATTATCTAGAATTAATTATTAAGTTTTAACTGGAATTTTAACTTTAATTACGGTGATATTTCAAATCCTTTACTTAGCGAAACAAAAGGGGCAATTTTCCATAGAAATGTATCGAAATTAGTCAGAATATTAAATTTACTGCCGAAATGTTCTAGACTTTAAATACAAAAAACCATAGTTATGAATCTAATTTGTAACTATATTTTTTAACTATATATCTACAGTAAATTTTAGTAGATAGATAACATAAAAAAATGGAAATTAATCCCCATACAAAACCAGTTGTAATTCTTTTAGGAGAAGATAATCCAGGTGATGTTTATCTTATCCGTTCCTCCTTAGCTGATAGTAAACTGTATCACAGCTTTTATCACGTCCAAGATGGAGAGGAAGTTATGGCATACCTTTATCAAGAAAAAAACTATCAAAACGTCTCTATCCCCGATTTAATTCTACTCGATCTTAACTTACCTAAAAAAAATGGATTTGAAGTTCTTGCGGAAGTAAAAGCCGACCCCAAACTGAAAATAATCCCCATAGTAATTTTAACTTCTTCTAATAGAGAAAAAGATATAATCAAAAGCTATCAGTTGTATGCCAATAGTTATATTGTTAAACCTTCTGATTATTTTTCATTTTTCCAAGCAATCAAAAAACTAGAGGTATTTTGGCTCCATCTCGCAAAGTTACCATCTCCAACGACCTTAAACTTTAATTAATTCTGTATAGAACTTAAATGCTTACTTTTTTAACAATATAATAATAAAATTTCCACAAAAAAGAACAATATTTCGACTAAATGAGTCTTCGCCAAACTAAACAAGCCATCGATATTCTAGTCTGTGAAGATAATCTGGGTGATGTTTACATCATCACTAATTCTCTCCAAAACAGCACCACAGAATACAATCTGCACCATGTCAACAATGGTGAAGCAGCAATAGATTATTTACAGCAAAAAGGAGACTATCAAACCGTACCTCGCCCCGATTTGGTATTATTGGACTTGAATTTACCAAAAAAACATGGTTTTGAAGTCTTACAAGAAATTAAGACTCATCCAGATTTAAAAACAATTCCTGTAGTAATTTTGACTTCTTCTAAATCTGAGCAGGATGTATTAAAATCATATCAACTCTATGGTAGTTGCTTTGTTACTAAACCTTTTGACTTTGAAGAGTTTGTTGGTGCAATTCAAAAAATTGAGAATTTTTGGCTGGATTTAGTTCAGTTACCGCCGAAATTAGCTCCCAATGGTTAAATTTTGATCGTGCAGAAACTATTTAATGTCTTGTTGGTAGAAGATAACCCTGGTGACGCTTTTCTTATTCAAGAGGAGTTTAAATCAGCTAAGACATTTGAATCTCGCGTGATTCATGTTGAGTATTTAGAAAAAGCGATCGCTTTATTAGCCGAAAATACTTTTGATGTTATTTTATTGGATTTATCCTTACCAGATAGTAGAGGAATAGAAACCCTAAAAACTATAGAAGCAAAAGTCTTCGGGGTACCGATTGTAATTCTCACAGGGTTGAATGATGAAAAATTAGCCATACAAGCACTTAGACAGGGAGCGCAAGACTATTTAGTCAAAGGACAAGTGATGGGGGACGTTTTAGTCCATGCTCTCCGTTATGCTATAGAACGCAAACAGATAGAAGAAAAACTTAAAACCAGAACCTTACAGTTAGAAGCTTTAAACCGGGAATTAGAAGCTTTTAGCTATATGGTTTCTCATGATTTACGAAATCCCTTAACCGTTGTTAAAGGAATGTCTGCACTTTTGAAAAAAAAATACGAACAAGAAGAACGAGACGAACAAGAAAAAATTTACTTAGAACATATATGTAAAGCTAGCGATCGCATGGAGCAAATTATCCAAGATTTGTTAGTTTTATCCCGAGTTAAGAAAAGCGATCTAGAAATTAAACCCCTAAATTTAACTGATATTGTCCAAAAAATTTGCGATCGCTTTCAAAAACAATTCTCAAGACCAGTTGAATTAATTATTCAACCTCAAATAATAGCTATGGGAGATAAAAATCTTCTGATCCACGCTTTCGAGAATTTACTTCATAATGCCTGGAAATATACCGCAGAAACAGAATATCCTCGTATAGAAGTAGGTATTGTAGACCCAATCCCAACTGAGGTAACAATTCGTTTATCCCAGAATAGCTTAGAAGCAATCGATGATTACCAGCAAAAAAATTCCATTTCTTCCGCTTATCGGAATTTAGTCTACTTCGTTCGCGATAATGGCTTGGGTTTTGATATAAAAGTAGCAGAGAAATTATTTACTCCTTTTCATCGCTTAGAAAACGCTAAAAACTTTGAAGGTAATGGTATTGGTTTAGCAATTGTCCAAAGTATCATTCATCGTCATAACGGTAGAATTTGGGCAGAAGCAGAAGAAGGAAAAGGAGCGACTTTTTATTTTACCCTGGTAATGTGATTGAGTTTAGGAGATTTTTAGAATTTAAATTACCAGAATACCGCCAATGTATGGTATGGGCGCAAGGTTTGCGCCCTCATTATTGATAAAATTATTTTCACATGAATATAATTCACAACTATTTAATTCATGAATAATACTGTCAATAAAAACTTCCGTAACATACTCCATCACCACACTTTGCAGCGTTAATCCTGAGTTAGTGGATTGAATTAGCGATCGCCTTAATAAAGCATTCACACCTTCCCTAATTTGACGAGAAGAAAAATTTAATACATCTTCACCTGATAGCTGGGGAGTGTCAATATCTAATTCTTTTCTTCCACTTCAAACCTAACTCGTCGATATAACTTCTCAACCGGAATCGAAATTCCCACGCTTTCCAAATTTAAAGTATCCCCTTCCCCGTAAGTGTGCAAAACCCATAGACCTTCGTCATTCCGACGAAAGCATTCCACACCTATTTCATCCGATGCAATTAAAACGTATTCTTTTAAAGTGTTTGATTGACGATAGCGAGTAAACTTCTTACCTCGATCGAAAGCTTCGGTTGATGGGGAAAGTACTTCTACAACTAAACAAGGATGACGAATCATATCAATTGCTTGTTTATCGCGATCGTCACAGGTAACTACTACGTCGGGATAATGATATGGTCCTGCTTCCGATACTTGTACTTTTACATCAGAGATATAAAAATCGCAGCCTTTTTCTGCTAAAAAATTATCTAATTCAGTACCGAAGTTACAGGCAATGCGGTTATGGGGTATTGTCCCCCCAGTCATTGCGAATACTTCTCCGTCAATATACTCATAACGGAGTTCCTGAGTTTTTTCCCATTCCAGGTATTCCTGAGGACTCATGTATTGAAATTGAGGATTAGCAACCATTGTTATATCTATGAGATGGTATGACTTATACTGATTTTAAACAGATTTTTGTCATAAGGGACTTCCAATTAATTAATTGGAGTTACTTAATGAAATACATACATACATACATACATAAATAATTGTTTTAGGATGCTTATCCGCTTTCTAAAAGTTAGACAATATTGAACAGACATTATCTCAGAACTTACCCAGGGACTACGCATTTACATCCGGAACGACCGTAGGTATAAGCCTAACGAACAGGCGATCGCTAACACAAAGCCTATTTTCTCTTACAAGTGCGTAATTCCTATATCTATTTCTTAGTTCCTGTCGTCTAAACTTATAAAATCTCTGGCGTTGCTGATTGAAAATATGAATAATAGATTTTGGGCTATTTAGAGATGTTAAGTTTAACGTCCACATCAGTATTTTAAGAATGATACAAAATTGTAATCAAACATAATTCATAACCTAATTCAGCAACGCCAAATCTCTTATCGTACCCCTACCAAAAAATGTGCCTTCTTGCTAAGTCCTAATAGAGAGAAAAAGCGATCGCACCTTCCGAAAAACAGCTATATATTACGTATAACTGGTAACAAGTACTGAGTTAATGTAAAAGCATCTACTCCCAATTCCGTACGTTCTGAAGCTGCTAAAATCCCTGCTTGAGCGTGCCACCATGCAGATGTGGCTACAATAGCATCAACTGATACTTGACGAGAAATAGACTGTGCTAAAAGTCCACCAATTAAACCAGCCAGAATATCACCACTACCCCCACGAGCCAGGGCTGGAGTACTTTCGGTGTTAATCCAGGTGTTTCCTTGGGGGTGAGCTATAACTGTCCTGGCACCTTTTAATAAAACCACAGCACCGCTTTGGATGGCAGCTTTTTGAGTTGCGGAAATTCTATCTTGTTTGACATCATTAATATTTGGGAATAAACGAGCAAATTCACCAGTATGAGGTGTCAAAATAGTATCAGCTTGCCGTTTTTGCAAGGTAGATGAAGTTCCCATTTCTGCCAAAATATTTAAACCATCAGCATCTAAAACCAGAGATTTATTACTTTTTAAGACTTGTTCAACAATAGAAGTTGCATTTGTCGTGATTCCAGGACCGCAGACGATAGCGCTAAATGAATTGAAATTAGTATTTTCAGGGAAAGGAATATCAGCTATTGCTCCGGTTTCTGTTTCCGGACAACCGATAATGATAGCTTCTGGTATTTGTGCAACTAATAGGGGTTTGATAGATTCGGGGACAGCTACAGAAAGCATTCCTACACCACTAGCACGGGAACCCAAGGCTGTTAAAATTGCTCCTCCAGCGTAACGTTTAGAACCACAAATTAACAGTAAATGACCTTGTTTATATTTATGGGTTGTTAAGGGACGGGGTAGGGGAAGAGTTGCAGTTACTATATTTTTGGTAATCCGTTTAATTGATGGGAATTTTTCTAAAATCGCTTCAATATCAGCAATGGGAATGCCAAAATCAATTAATTCAGCCTCACCCATGTAATCTAAAACGTGTTCTTGCAGTAAACCTTGTTTCCATAATCCCAAACACAAGGTATGTGTTGCACGAATTGCAGTTCCCAACACTTCCCCCGTATCAGTATTGATTCCAGATGGTAAATCAATACTGACAACAGGTTTTTCCCACTGATTGATGTCTTCAATATCCCCAGCTAAATTGCTCGTAATAGGTCTTTCTAAACCAAAACCAAATAACCCATCAACTAGAAAATGACAATCTTGCAAAGACTTAATAGACTGAGAACAAGGAATACCCAAACTTTGAGTGTACTCTAAATGTCTTGATGTTAACTCCTTCGATTTATAGAAGGGATGATAAATACAAACTTCGTACCCGCGTAAATATAACTCACGAGCAACAACAACACCATCACCACCATTATGACCGGGACCGACTAAAATACCTACCCTTGAATATTGGGATGACAAAGGAAAGATATCTATAATCCGACGAAAAATCAGACCTGCAACCTTCTCCATCAAAGCCGCTACCGGCATCCCAGCAGCAAATATGCGTCCTTCAATATCGCGCATTTGTGCTGCTGTTACAACAAATTGGGAAACTGGGAATTGTGGCATAAAATTTAGAGTTTAGGAGGGTAATGAGTGATGGGTAATGAGTGATGGGTAATAGCTAGCTATTAATTTCTTCTGTTTCCCAGTCCCCCAGTTGCCCACTCTCTTCTTCTATCTTCCATAATAAACACGGGAGTTTCTCAGTCCTTCACCCTTTAAATATTTGTTCCATTGTTTAGCTATATTATGACGTTGAAATGGTCCTACTGATACATGGCTTCCTTTAGGACGATTTCTGGCTCTGACTACTAGATTACTGCTTCCGACAAGGTTTTGTATCTGGTTTTGGAGTTGATTTAAGTTAGCAGTTTTTGTTGGTACTACTATGTAATAACCTTTTGAGGAGTTCCTTTGAGAATATGTGTCAGAGTTTTGATTGGAATTATTGCTGAGATTGGAATTGCTATTAGGGTCGTAGTAATATTCTTGTCCGCGAGCAAGGTCAATAATTTTGGCTTTGTCAATACCGTAGGATATAAGTTGTTGCCAAAATTGTTGAGCATTAGTCAGTTGATTGAATAGTCCGACTTGAATCACAGAACGTCCGTCTGTAAATTGTTGCATAAATGCTCCAGACTCAATCTGGCGTACTTGGTCTAGAGTTTGACGGTCATTGCTATCAACGTAAACTAAGTATCCTTGATTGTATGGGGAGTAGGATTGTGAGGTCTGATATTCCGTAGAGGTGGGATTTTGGGAAGGATTGGAAGTCTCGTATCCTTGGTCGCTTGTTGGTATGGGCGGTAGTGAGTTACCAAAATTATTATATGGTGCTGGAAGTTCTTGGGCTTTGCCTGGGGCTAAATGAGCAAGTATTGCTAAGCATCCTCCTAGAAGTAGGGAGTTTAAACGGACTTTGGATTGGCTAAACATAATTAGTAGTATTATTAGGATTTTACGAATTTTAGAAATAATTTACAAAGCAATAAAACCGATTGGTGTTAGTAACAACTACATAGTGTTAGCTTAGAGATGACAGCACAGCAAGATACACGGATATGAAAAAGGTCGTAGTTGGTCTTTCAGGTGGAGTGGATAGTTCTACCACTGCCGCCATTTTGCACCGTCAAGGTTATGAAGTCATCGGGTTGACCCTCTGGTTAATGAAAGGTAAGGGTCAATGTTGCTCTGATGGCATGATTGACGCTGCTCATATCTGCGAACAATTGGGAGTTCCCCATCATGTTGTTGATATTCGGGAAGTTTTTCAGACCAATATTGTTGACTATTTAGTTAGTGGTTACAGCGCTGGTGTTACACCTTTACCTTGTTCTCAGTGTAATAAGACTGTAAAATTTGGTCCGATGTTGCAGTATGCTCGCGATAATTTCGGATGTGAAACTATTGCTACTGGTCATTATGCCCGTATAAACTACAACATGACAAGTGGGCGTTATGAATTATTAAGGGCTTTAGATCGGAATAAAGACCAGTCTTATTTTTTATACGATTTATCGCAAGATTTACTTGCTGGTTCTTTGTTTCCTCTTGGAGAGTTACAAAAGAGCGATACTCGGCAAATTGCTACGGATAATGAATTAGCAACAGCAGACAAGCCGGAAAGTCAGGATTTGTGTTTGGTAGAAAGTAATGGCTCAATGCGTGCTTTTTTAGACAAGTATTTGGCTCCCAAGCAGGGCGAAATTGTGGACATGGAAGGTAATTTATTAGGTCAGCATGATGGAATTCATCATTACACTATTGGACAGCGTAAAGGATTAGGTGTATCTGCTCCAGAACCTTTATATGTGATAGCTTTGGATGCAGTGAATAATCGGGTAATTGTGGGCGATCGCACGAAAGCAACCAAACCAGAGTGTAGTGTCAATCGGGTTAATTGGGTTTCTATCCCACAACCATCTAGTCCAATTCGTGCATCCGTACAAGTACGTTATCGTTCGCAACCGGTGCCTGTGACGGTAGTTCCTTTGGATGATTCCCGGGTTCGGATTGTGTTTGATGAACCCCAATTTAGCGTTACCCCGGGACAAGCTGCTGTTTGGTATGAGGGTGAAAAGGTTTTGGGGGGAGGAATTATTGAGAGGTTTGATTAATTTGATGTGAAATACATGAACCGGTATTCCTGCATTAATTCAACTCCATCTCGCAATCAATGAAACTAACCGGAGCCGGAGACGCTCTCCCTTCCTCCGTCTCCGCATATTTTTTGATAAATAAAACACGTTGAAAAACTAATAAATTTTGTATACAAAGTTAGGTTGAATTAGGAACTTCCAGATAATCTACTTTTGTATAAATTCTATATAAATTCTATAAATTGCAAAGTTCTTTTTTGAAGCTAAAAGCTAATGGCTAAAAGCTCTTAATAAATAATGATCAACACTTCTACTAGTTTCCCCGACATAGAAAATCATTGGGCACGTCGATTTATTGAAAATTTAGCAGAACGAGGAATTTTAAATGGTTATCCTGATGGTAGGTTTCGTCCAGATAATTCGGTAGTTAGGGCTGAGTTTGCTGCAATTGTTACTGCGACTTTTTACGAAATCCCTCGGAGACGAGAATATATACCTTTTGTTGATGTTCCTGAGAATCATTGGGCTTTTTCTGCAATTCAAAAGTCTTATGAAACGGTTTTTATCACTGGTTTTCCTAATCTTCGGTTTCGACCTTCCAATCGTATCAGACGAGTGAATGCTTTAATTTCAATTATTAGTGGTTTGGGGTTAACTAGTACAGTTGATACCGATTTATTAAGTTTTTTACCACAAATCTACCAGGATTACGACCAAATTCCAGAATATGCTAGAGTCGCTATGGCTATTTCTACGAAAGCGGGTCTGATTGCAAGTTTTCCGAATATTAACTTACTCAATCCGACTTTGGTTGCAACTCGTGCAGATATTGCTGTATTTGTTTATCAGGCTTTGGTGTATTTAGGAAAAGCTGAAAAAATTGATTCTGAGTATTTAGTTTCACCGCAGTTATCTATAGAACCAAATCCGGATAATCAAGTTACCCGCGAATATGACATTATCTGTTTTGGTGATGAAGTTCCTGGTGTTTTAAGTCTGGTATGCGCTTCACGGGAATATTATCGTCGTATGGGTAAATATCCCCGCAGTTTATTATTATTCAAAGGAAATTCTGGCTCAGGTATTGGGGGTCATTTGGTTCGGGGTGGTTTATCTTATCTTGACCGTTCTGCTGTTCCTATTGCTATCCGTCAGCAGTATGATTTAGATACTTTCGGTGATTCACCTGCCATTTATCAAGAATTTTTGCAACGCTCTGGAGTTTATCAAATTGCTTTAGACCCTGAAGATGCAAATATAACTTTACGTCAAATGTTGCAAGAAACAAGAACGGATATTCTGAGCAATGTAGAAATAAAGTCGGTAATTAAAGATAAAAATCAAATAGCTGCGATTAAGTTAATTAGAGGTGAAATATATACAGCGACACAGTTTATTGATTGTACTGTAAATGCAGAGTTAGCTCAGTTTGCTGGAGTCAAGAAATTGAAAGGTTTTGAAACCTTTGGTTTACCTAATTCCGAATTATCGGTAACTTTGACATTTCAAACTGTAGGATTAAGTGTAGAAAAACTCAGACGTATTGAATATGAATATTTAGAAGGTTTTATAGACACGACAAATACTCAATTTCAAAATTTGCTCAATGTTGCTGCTGGTAATGATTTAGAATTTGCTGATTATTTGAGAAAAAGTCTGGTTGATGAAGATGGAAATTTGAAAACGATGTATGCAGGTAAAGACTACATTGATGTTCGTTCTAAAGCTTTATCTATTGCATATCAAAGTTTTCGAGGGACTCGGTTATCTTTAGAAGCAAGTGGAAGTATTCTTGATAATGGTAATATTGCTATTTTAAAGAACGGTAACTTGTCATGGAACGCTTTACTATTTGATGTGAATGCAGAAGAAGCAGAAACTTTAGCTAGAAATAAAGCGGTACCAACACCCGAAATGTACCAAGAAATGGAATTTGTCAGTCAGTGGTTTAAAATTATTGGTGCTAAAGAAGTTATACCAGCAGAAGAATTATATATACGTCATGCAGGTAATGTTACCGGAGCAGTGAGCCCCCTGACTGGTGCCCAAATGCTGGCTGGAGGAGTTCTCGAAGATGAGGCTTTGGGTACCTTTGGCTACCACTTTGATATCCGTGGTGGTATCAAAGGTTTGGGTGATAGAGCTGTAGAAAAAGGACTGGAACTTATATATTTTCATTTACCACCATTATTTAACTTCGGCATTCAACACGCTTTAATTAAAGATGTTCCTAATTTAGTTGTCATCAGCCCTGCATCCGGGTTTCAAGGTTATGCTTCCTCTGCTGGTAGAATTGTAGAATTTAATTGCGGTGTAGGACAAGGGGTAGGTATTGCGATCGCGATCGCTTTGCAAATGTCCGATGGACTTCATCTTGCAGATATTTCTAACCAAGAGGTGCGCTCTATTTTAATTGATACGGAACGTCTGCCAAAAATATATGGTGTAAGTTATCTCACCGAAGCACAGCAATTAGATGTGTTTGAGAAGGGAATCTTAGCTTGAGGTCTATTCTTGAAACAATACTCTCGGCAAATTAAAAAAACCCAAATGCATGATTACAAAGGGTTTTCTTAGTTTAAGTTATCAAAATTTTATTTATTTTCTACGATGCTTAGTGTTCCCATAGCGTGTCCGCTAGGACAGGGTAAACACATGGGAGTCCCTATGAACTAAGAATCTCCTTCAATTTATTGATGGGGAATGTCAATAAAAGGAATGTTTTAGATATTTAGTTTTAATTTAGTTTTGAGGTGGTCCCATTTTGTCGTATTGTCTTGCCCAGCATTTTTCCAAATAACTTATTCTATGAAGGTAAGCAAATCGACGAGGATTTAAGACCAATTCTCGCTCATAGCTAAATACTGGTTGCTTGAGATACTCCCAAAATGGGAAGGGAATTTTACTTTTTTCTAAACTCATATCCATAAGAAAGTATTATAAAGTCGCCATTCTGGTAGTAGTAACTATGTCTGGTAACATTTATACTACTGAACACATAAGTTAAAGATTACACAGGATA
>JBCCDM010000029.1:0-23740 GCA_039030795.1 Cyanobacteria bacterium P01_A01_bin.84 | reverse complement strand
CATGAGTTTCTTGGTGCAAGATATGACTTAACGCTTCCGCGTGTCTGTGCTTGACTTATGCTTTCCTACACGTAGTGACCGTCGCTTCGGACAAATCTTCGTTGCGTAAGTCCTGTTAGTGAAGGATTAGAAAAATATAAATAAAAATATGAATCAATAATTACATGGCATGAAAAATATAATATAAACGATTAATATTAAATCAAAAGGGTAAATTATCCGGAACACTCGATATCTACCCTACCTACACATAAACCAAATTTACTTATAGGTAAACATTCCTCAACACATCCTGCTGTAAACACAGCTAACAAAGCCGCTCATGACTAATTTATTATGGCTGCAAGGTGGTGCCTGTAGTGGTAACACTATGTCACAGGTTTATTCTCTATAGAACATTAAATCTAGTCTGCGATCGCTGCTCGTGCTTCAGTATAATTAATACTAATAAATATTCTACTTCAGTGTAAATACTATATTTATGTTCTTTTAACTTTAGGACTTACGCAAAAGCGACCTAATTCCGTCCAAGACGTTAACGCTTCCTCTCTCTTGGTGCGCATTCCCTAGCGCTTTGAAAAAGCGCGGGATCGCACCGCTGCTTCCCCTGCCTGCCCTTACCCGGCAATGCTTTCACGAGTACTAGCCTCTAAAAACTATATTTCTTCGCCTGGGGTAACATCAAATGTTATTCCCATTGCTGCAAGTTTGTTAGTATCCACACCTCGCACTCCTGGGGGGAAATTCACTTTTTCTGCAATTAACCCACCACGAGTTCCAGCATCTAAGTCTGCAAGTAATTTATCTGTAATATCCAAGGACTCTTCACCTCTAGGACTGAATGCACCTCTTGTCTTTCCTCTGGAACGTGCTATGTCTTTCAGTGCTTTCAGGGAAGTTCGTAATGGACTGGTGCTAGCAATAATTAATGCTTCTGTTACTCCAAATGGTTCTCCGACAGTCAGTTTAAATCCATCATCTTTTACAGGGATTATCCGCTTTTCTCCTGCTGCTAATAGTGCTGCACCTCCAGATACTGTCCAATTATTAGGGAATATCACAGCCATATCACCCGCAGCATCAATGACTAGAATGCTAACATACAAAGGTATAGATTCTTGATTTTCTATTTGGAAAGTTACCTGGGTACCAATGGGTAATTTAGGAATATTTTCATCTGTAAGGTTGATTGGTTTTGCTGGAGTCGTTGGATTTGCACCCTTGTCTTTATCAAAACCTCTAACTGGAAAGGTTTCGCTGACTATGGAACCGGTATCTGCAATATTCATAGAAGCGGTAACTTTGAGTTTTGAAGTCTTAGTATTACCTAATATCTGCTTAACAATTCGCGCTGCTAGTAAGGATTTAAATTTAGATGTTAAATTTTTGAGTGCACCATCAACAGTTTCGTTGGGATTTTGAAAAGAATTAGGAATTATTTCTTCAAGTGTTGGTAAGAATAAACCCAAGCTACCCACCTTAGGGATATTCGGTATTTTTTTACTTTGCAAATTCTGATACCGGTCTTCAGTCATAGAACCAAAAATATACTGAACCTCTTGCTGTCCTAAAGGTAAGGGAGTAACTATTTTCAGAGCTTGTAAAGCTTGTAAAGCTTGGTTTTTAGTATTACTCTCAAAAGAGTCATCCAGTCCAATTTTTAAAGTCAAATCTTTAGGTATTCCACGAATTCTTTCTTGTAATAGAGTCCCCGCTTTTAAATCTGGTGTTGAATTTGATTTGGATGTTGTACCTTGTCTCTTATTATTGATCAATCTACCTTTACCAACTAAACCCTGACGAGATTCAAGTTTCACCAGTCCAGCTTGTTTACCATTTGCATCAATAACTGTAAAAATAGCGTCTTTACTAAAAATTTCCAGAGACTGAGAATCGATTCCACCCAACCATAATTCTACTTGGTTGCCATTAACCTTAGTAATTACAGCTTCAGCGTAAGTGGTTGAAAAAGGGGTAAAATAAACAGATGGATTAGAATTTTGTTTAACATTTAATTCCAATTCTGGGTTTTGCGAGTGACCTTGCTTGCGGGAATATACATTAGTGCTGCGAGTCACATCAACTAATACCCTTTTCACAGATTCAGTTTTCGGTTGTTGCCAAAGATACTGAGTAAATAAATAAGTGAAAGCTCCAGCCGAAAAATCATCAAAGGAAGCATCCACTGCTAACTGCTCCCGTTTTGCTGAAGCGATGACAACTCCTTTTGCAATACCTTGACGACGCAGTTTAATGAAATTTTCCTTAGATAAATTAAGTTTTTTTAACCACTGTTCCTGATACTTAAACTCATCAGCACTAGCTTGAAAATTACTACCACCATCACGCGATCGCACCGCAAAATTTCCCCGTTTTGCACCCCCTGAATGACAGCTATCAAGTACAACAGTCACATTCTCTGTTTTCAGTGCATACATAAGTAAAAACAGCGTATGTCCCATAATATCTTGCACCACACCACCACCAGAAGGTAATCCAGAATCAATGGGAATTAAGGTACTATTGAGTCCATCGGGAGAATCTTTATCTGGATCTGCAACTCTGGAACCATGTCCGGAAAAGTGAAAAACTACTGTGTCTCCTGGTTTTGCTTTGTCGATCAGATGCTTTTCAAACTGAGTCAGAATATTTTGACGAGTAGCTTGTGCATCGGTAAGAGTGACAATATCCTGTGGTTTAAAATTAAAGCGACGAATTAGTAATTCTTGTTGTAAACGTACATCATTGACACAGCCGTAGAGTGGATTAATACCGTTAGTATACTCATTAATACCTACCAAAAGCGCCAGTTTACGTCCGCCATTTTGAGCAAGTGCTTGAGTATACTTATTCCCCTTTTGTATAAAATCTAACTGAATTAAACCAATGGTCGCAAGGGTAGAACCAGCAAATTGAAGAAAATGACGACGTTTTATCTGATACATAATAATTTGAGCTTTATCTGAACTTTAAAAATTTTAAATAATGGCAATTATTTACTTATATTTCTGGAGTTTTTAAGGGTATGCAATTTTTGAGGAAGAATTGTGTAATATCCTACTAATACGGCTTGGCGTAAGTCAGGTACCCATATAGAATCTAATTATGAGAATAAATTTGAGTCTAAAAAATGGGTGCGTTATTTAAGCTGCACCATACTAGTACTCGACCCGAGGAACTTTGCCGCATAACAAATTGATACAATCCTTGTCATTAAAGAGTTTCAAATATAAAATACCCAGCAAAGTTGGCTTGGTGGACTACTAGGTCAGCTTCAAGAGGATGGACATGGAGCGACTTCTCGGAGAGTAAGCCAATATAAAAAAAGACTTTGTTGGGTTAGGCTACCGCTAAACCCAACCTACAATGATCCTTAACTCAATTGTATTAGAATATATGTAGTCTGAAAAACTACGATTAGTATAGGGGGAAAGCGAAGGCTAAACCCTTAGATTCCAGTAGAAAAAACATCCTTAAAATTAATTTTAATAAAAACTGCATACCCCACGAATCTTCAGATATATATTAATATGCGGCTATATAAAATAATATAAAAACTGATGACATCTTATAAAAAATACCGAAACATACGCTTTCACCTTCCAGGATTGGCGAATCGTGCAGTTGTTTTATTTATCTCCTTATTCTTATTATCTCAGTCTATGGTAGTCAGTGCAGGTAATCATAGTTTAAAAATTACTCAGAAAGCAGTCATAGCTAGCCAAGATGCTACTCGTGCAGAAGCAAAGAAGTTGACAAATGAAGGAGTAGAGTTATTTAAACAAGGGACTGCAAAATCATTGATAGCAGCAAGGACTAAATGGGAAGCAGCACTGGCTTTGTGGCAGAAATTAGGAGATAAGAAATCCCAAGGGACTATTTTAAATAATATTGGTCAAGTTTACTCGAATTTAGGAGAAAAACAAAGGGCACTGTTATTTTACGATCGAGCTTTACTTTTATTTCGTGGAGTGAATGATAAAGTTGGGGAAGCACTTACTCTGAATCAGATTGGGAGAGTTTACTCGGATTTAGGAAAGAAACAACGAGCACTTTTCTACTATGACCAAGCTTTACCCTTATTTCGTAGAATGGGGAATAAGAGAGGGGAAGCGACGAGTCTGGGTGGTATAGGTACAGTTTATTCAGATTTAGGAGATAAACTCCAAGCACTTTTCTACTACGACCAAGCTTTACTTTTATTTCGTGGAATAAAGGATAAAGCTGGGGAAGCACTTACTCTGGGTGGTATGGGTACAGTTTATTCGGATTTAGGAAAGAAACAGCAAGCACTTTTCTACTACGATCAAGCTTTACCTTTACTTCGTGAATTGGGGAATAAGGAAGGGGAAGCGAATATTTTGGGTGGTATGGGTAGAGTTTACTCAGATTTAGGAGACAAACCCCAAGCACTTTTCTTTTACGATCGAGCTTTACCTTTATTTCGTAAGGTTGGTAATCAGGGAGGGGAAGCGATTACATTGAGCAATATGGGTAGAGTTTACTCGGATTTAGGAAGGAAACAGCAAGCATTTTTTTACTATGACCAAGCTTTACCTTTACTTCGTAGGGTTGGAGATAAGGGGGAAGAAGGAAATACTCTGAATAATATTGGTGCATTCTACTCGGATTTAGGGGAAAAGCAAAAAGCACTTGAATTCTACAATCAAGCTTTAATTTTACGTCGTGATGTGGGGGATAAGGGTGGTGAAGCTGATACTTTGAATAAGATTGGTGCATTCTACTCGGATTTAGGAGAAACGCAAAAAGCACTCAAATTCTACAATCAAGCTTTAACTTTACGACGTGATGTGGGGAATAAGGGTGGGGAAGCTGATACTTTAAATAATATTGGTGTAGTTTACTCAAACTTAGGAGAAACGCAAAAAGCACTTGAATTCTACAACCAAGCTTTACCTTTACGACGTGATGTGGGGAATAAGGGTGGGGAAGCTGATACTTTAAATAATATTGGTGTAGTTTACTCAAACTTAGGAGAAACGCAAAAAGCACTTGAATTCTACAACCAAGCTTTAACTTTACGACGTGATGTGGGGAATAAGGGTGGGGAAGCTGATACTTTAAATAATATTGGTGTAGTTTACTCAAACTTAGGAGAAACGCAAAAAGCACTTGAATTCTACAATCAAGCTTTACCTTTACGACGTGATGTGGGGAATAAGGGTGGTGAAGCTGATACTTTATTAAATCTTGCTGACTTAGAACGCAAACAAGGAAATCTACAAGTATCTTTGAAACATATTGAAACTGCGATCCGAATTGTGGAAAGATTACGCAGAACCTATACTGACCAGAATTTAAAAACCAGCTACTTTGCTACAGTCCAAGGTTATTACAAGTTTTACATTAAATTGTTGATGGAATTGCACGAGAAAAATCCATCTAAAGGATACAATATTTTAGCACTGAACATCAGTGAAAAATCTCGCGCTAGAGGACTTTTAGAACTGTTAACCGAAGCTAACGCTGATATCCGCAAAGGTGCAAATCCAGAACTTTTGGAGCAGGAAGGTCGCTTGCAGCAATTAATTGATGCAAAGGAAAAATTACGCTTCGGGATAGTTAATAATAAAGATAAAAGTAATAACCAGATTTCCAAAGCTGCTGCTGACAAATTAGAAAAAGAGATTGAAAATCATCTCGATGAATATCAAAAACTGCAAGTCAAAATTAAACAAAGTAATCCTAAGTATGCAGCACTAAAATATCCAGAACCTCTGAAATTACCTGAAATTCAACAACAACTGGATAAAGACTCTCTACTGTTACAATATTCCTTGGGTGAGGAACGTAGTTATTTATGGGCTGTAAATACTAATTCTCTTAATGTTTATCAACTTCCGAAAAAATCGGAAATAGATAAAAGTGCAATCAATTTATTTTGTTTAATTAGTCAAAACAGTTCTAAACCACCTTTAGTAACAAATAAAGAAAATCCTTGTGCAAATCTCAAAACTCGACGTATCGATTTAGCAGCAAAAGAACTGAGTAAACTTGTGCTTGCACCTGTGAAAAATAAATTAGGGAAAAAGCGGTTGATTGTGGTTGCTGATGGTACTTTAAAGTATATTCCCTTTGCAGCCTTAGCTGATTTGAATTCTCAATCCACTTTGAAACAAAAAAATGGGGAAGAAGATAAAAATAAACTTTTCTCTCTTACTAAGAGAAGGAATGGAAGAGTTTTTTCAACCCAGAGTAACCCAAAGGTACCCTTAAAGGGACTCAGAGTTTCTTTGACCGATATATTGAATAGTTCCAATACAAACAGAAAAGATATTGCTCTCAGAGATAATAGAGGTGGTTTGATTCCCGAAGTAGATAATTTACCATCAGGGAACAACTTTAACTATCAACCGCTTTTAGTCAATCACGAAATTATTAATCTACCTTCCGCGTCAACTATTGCGATTCTACGTCAAGAACTCGCAAATCGTAAACCAGCACCCAAGGCTTTAGCGATACTTGCTGACCCGGTATTTAATGCTACTGATGAGCGATTAAGTAGGATCCAAAATAAACAGCAAAAGAAACAGCAATCTTTCAACTTAGAACTAGAACGCTCTGCCCTCAAACGTTCTGCAAACAGGCTTAATCGCCAAGGTTGGGGACGACTTCCCGGTACCCGCAAGGAAGCTGAGACACTTTCGCAACTTGTGCCAGAAAGCGATCGCTTAACTGTTTTTGATTTTGATGCGAACTATAATTGGGCTACGAGTAGTAAACTCAATCAATTCCGTATTCTACACTTTGCAACCCACGGTTTTGTTAATGATGGAAATCCAGAATTATCTGGTATTGTTCTTTCTTTGGTAGATAAACAAGGTAAAGATATTCGAGGATATTTACGTTTAGGAGATTTGTTTAACCTCGACTATCCCGCAGAACTGATTGTGTTAAGTGCTTGCGAAACTGGTTTAGGGAAAGATATACAAGGTGAGGGTTTAGTAGGCTTGACAAGAGGATTGATGTATGCTGGTGCGGAGCGTTTGGTAGTCTCACTGTGGCAAGTTAGCGACGAAGGTACAGCAGTATTTATGCAAGAATTTTATCAGGAAATGTTGCGGAATGGTAAGTCAGCAAATGAAGCTTTGAGAGCGACGCAAATAAAAATGTGGAAACAGAACAAATGGCGCAATCCTTACTATTGGGCGGCTTTTACCTTTTTGGGTGAGTGGCGATAATTCTGGTTTAATTCGGAGACATTTGATTTAATACCAATTCTTGGTTTTCATAGTAACCTGTGATGTCCTACGGAAATTTATTTAAAGTTTCTCGGTTGCTCTTACCCTAAAAAGGTAAGAGCATTATATGCAACAACACAATCGAATTGGTATTAGTAGGATACTTTTTTCTCTATTCCCTATTCCCTATTTAGAATTACATGAATTGTGCACAGGTAATTATTGAACCTGATAATTATAAATAGCCCCTCCTACTAGGTCTACATAATAAAGTAATTCATCGGGACCAGTAGTAATTTGTACGGGGATACCGACATTGGAAGCAAAACGTCGAATTGACTCGAAGTTACCTTCATCATCAAATTTAATACTGTCAATTGTTGATTTGCTGCTATCGGCAATGAATAATTGACCCTGATAAGCCGAGGGTAATTTGTTACCTTGGTAAAAATCACCCATGATGATTGCATTGGCACCAAAGTGTTCGTATGCGTAAACAGGTTCGGCGATCGCGCTATCTCCAAAGTCACGGTAGAAGTCTTGAGCAGGTCTGAGTGTTATTACTTCTCCTTGGTCGTTAGTGTAGGTATAAGTTAAGGGTGAATATTCTCCCTGTCTTATATCTTGAGGAGTATTGGTAATTGGGTCAAATCCACCTTCGTAAAATGGCCAGCCATAGTTACTACCTGGTTCCCCGCTATTAACTTCTTCCCAAGTTTTCCAACCCACATCACCTATGAAGAGTTTTCCGGTTTCATCATCAAATGTGAATCGGAAGGGATTACGGCTTCCTAAATTAAATACTTTGGAACGGTTACTGTCTGGATCGCCATCGTAAAAAGGATTATCAGCTAAACCTTCTCCTGTAATTGGGTTGATGCGGAGTAGTTTCCCAGATAAATTATCAACGTCTTGAACCCGAATACCACGGGGGTCAACACGGTTATAGGAAGCACCATCTCCATTACTGACATATAAGTTACCATCTGGACCAAAAGCAACATATCCAATTGAATGGGATTCGCTATCGGTAGCAAGATAGTCTTGTACGTTAACGGCTGTATCTAAGTTTTCATAGTAATCAGCCATGCTGGTAAATAAATCGCCGTTTTCATCGACTATTCCCGATGGGGCAAAGTTATTTTCAAAATCTATATTGCCTGTTCTATCGAGAATAATCGGCGTACTATTACCATCTGGGTTACTCGTAAATTCCCAGGTACTATTAGTGCCTAGTAATACAGTCTCACTATCCGGAACTGCCTGCAAACCAATGATATTATCATCTGTGTCCCGGATATATTCTGCATTTACTCGTAATAAACGTGAAGGACGATTACCGTTACCATTAGGGTTATCTAAGCTACTGTTGGGGTTGATATTATCAAATACTTCCGGTGGGTCGTAAGTGTAAAGGAGATAAACATAAGGGTTTGCATCAAAATCGGGGTGGACAGCAATTCCTAATAAACCGCGATCGCGGGTGTTGTTGACTTCGCTGCTCAAGTCGATAAATACTTCGGATTGCAATTCACCATTGCGGGAAACTCTAACTATTCCATCTTTTTGAGCAACTAATAAGAAATTCTCATCAGTTTCTCCAGTTAAGGGTACCCAATCAAAGGATGTTGGTCGAGTTAAACCATCTACTACTAGGGAGCGGCTAATATTACCAAAGTCGTCATCAATTACTGTAATTTTACTGCTGTCTTCTTCTGGGTCTAGGGTAACTCCAACGGGATTACTCAATTGCAATGTAAAGGTTTCATTAACTTCTCCTATGGTGTCATCAACGAGGGGAATGGTAATTGTCTCCGTTACTTGACTTGGTGTAAATGTTAATGTCCCACTAACTACTTGATAATCATTTCCTGGTTCTGCTAGGTCTGCAGGATTAGTGACTGTTGTATAGTCAACCCTGGCTGTATTTTCTGTATTACCACGTTGGACAGTAATAATTACCTCACCTGCACTCTCATCTACCCGAACATCATCAATAATTAGATCCGTTGATTCATCATCTAATATGGTAATTTTTCCTGTACGTTGAGTTCCGAGTGTAGCATTTTCGGGTCGGTCAATTACAAATGTGAATGTTTCGTTGGGGTCGAGAATTGTATCGTCGAGGATGGGAATACTAACAACTTCACGGGTTTGATTGGGTGCAAATGTGGCAATTCCTGATGTCTGGGTAAAATCGTCTCCTGGATCTGCAGTAATTCCAGATGTCAAATATTCAACTGTGGAAGTTTGGCTTAAATCTTCCCCTGTGCGGAGAATTTCTACTTCTACAAAATCTTCATTTTCTCTCACATTTGTTGGTACATCACCTAAACTAATTACTGGTGACAGGACAAATGGATAAAGTTGGCTTGAAGGTACTACTTCACGAGTTTGGGTTGCACTCGACCATTCCAATTCAGCACTAGCTAAACCCCTATTCTCATAATATTCAATCCGGATATTATATCTTTGACCGGCTTCGAGGTCGATACTTCCACTGCGTTCGGTCGCGGGTTGATTGATAAAACTATCAATAACTAATTCATCATCAATAAATACTCGTACCCCGTCATCTGTTGTTGAATAAAGTGTGTATAGTTCGCTATATTTGGCTTCTATCTGCCCGCTCCAGACAACTGAAAATGTATCGGGATTTATCGATGTATCTGGAGAGCCTATACTCCAATCATAATTAATTGTTGGGTCTATACGAGTCAAATTTAGATCGGTGAAATTAATATTATCGTAATATTCACCCCGTAAACCTGTCCCAGTTCCGGGAATATTAATTAAGAAATCACCTAAAATTCCACTTGGGGAAAAATTTCCACTGGTATCGCTGACTTGGTCTGGTTCCAGAGATACTGTGTAACTACCATTATCATTAGCTAGCCAATTCTCTCCTGGTGCATTGACCCGATAGGTTGCAATACGGGAATTATCAGTCCCTGGACTTTCACTAATAAATTCGGCTAATTGACTAAACCCATTTACTCCGGTGATACGAATATCATTACTATCTAAAGTAGAGATATCAATTGCCGTATCATCGCTATAGGTAACAGTAAATGTATAACTAGCTTCATCTGTAGCTGTTAAATCTGTCGCACTTAATGATGAAATTGGTGCAGATTCAGAAAATAGCTGGGATTGAGGAATAATTTGTTTGCTTTGACTAGCACTTGACCACAATAATTGAGCTACCGCTTGACCCCTATTTTCATAATATTCCACTACAATATCGTACTTTTCACCTGCAACTAGGGAAATCGGCACGCTTGCGACTTCCGTTGGAGGCTGGTCAATAAATCGGTCAATAACTGTTTCTCCGTTAATTTTGACCCGGATACCATCATCGCTATTGGTATAGAAAGTATAATCTTCGCTAAATAGGGCTTGAATCTGTCCTGACCATCTTACAGAAAAAGTTTCTGATGCAATTGATGGGTCGGGAGAACCAGTTCTCCAGTTAAAATTCAACCTTGCATCTTTACGTGTTAGGGCTAAGTCAGTAAAGTCAATATTATTATAATATTTTGCCCACAGTCCATCTCCAACATTCGGATCGGGGAAAGGAATTTCTGGATAAAGTTGGGATTGAGCGATCGCTTGTTTTAATTGACTCGGACTAGACCAAGCTAAACGGGAAACAGCTCGTCCTCGATTCTCGTAATATTCTAATTCAATAGCATATTTCTTTCCCGCTTCTAAAGTAATTGGTGTACTTGCAACTTCAGTTGCACTTTGGTCTCGGAAGTTATTAATAATAGTCTGCCCATTTACCTTCAGACGTACACCATCGTCAGAAGTGGTATAGAAAGTATAAGTTTCACTATAAAGTGGTTCCACCGAACCCGTCCATCTTACCGAAAAGGTATTCGATCCAATTGTTGGATCTGGAGAACCACGTCTCCAATTAAAATTTACCGTTGCATCATTACGTGTCAGCACTAAGTTCGTAAAGTCTGCATTATCATAGTATTCTCCCCGTAATCCATTTTCTTCAACAGTAACAGGTTGTGATGTAAATGGTTGCTGATTAATAGAACTAGTATTTCCGAGTAATGATAATGTCGCTGCTATATCTGTATTTAGAAATGGATATAAATTTAAGAGTTGTTCATACTGCCGAAATAGTAATAGTTGCTGAAGATTAAGCAGATTTTTCTCGTTTTGATTTTTCATATAACCAATTTAATGACTAGTTAATATCAATGAAAATTTACGCATTAGTGACACCGCAAAAAATACGGCTATACCAACAAAGTCCGTAGAGGTGTAATAATTATCTTTGCCCCAAGCTAGGGTGTTAATTATGTCAGTTTTTTGGCATCAAATATCATACATAATCTTTGACTCGGTTTTCACTATATCCTGCCGTTACCCTTGAAGGGTGCGACTCATCTCATAATAAAACCTGCCTTAAAGCAGGCTTTGTAATTCAATTAGACCCATTACATCATTTATGATATGGGTACTTTTATGGACAAACGGTTATTATTTAAGTACACAAAAATTGTATGAAGAAAAAACCGTCAAATCTTATTCATATCAACAGCCTAGCCCCAGGCTTATAACCTGTTAGCTTTGTGTAGAATTGCGATGTTCCCTTAAAATTAATCTAGTGAAGTACTAATGACTCACAAAAATGAGATAGAACAAAAACATTATCTAGTATCCCTAAGCAGGTAAATAGAAGATCAAATGTCCTTAGATATCTAACGATTTCTTAAATATGTGTAACCCACAAATGCAGCCACAGATACGATACAATCAGTGTCTCCACTTTCTGAGTAAATGTCTACTACACATAAAACTATCCCATGCATCTATAAATACTTACTTATAGGCAATAAGAGGAGATGCTTACAGAATTTAATTTATTGTTTTGACTTATCAATTAAACTAAGCTTTGCCCTGGAAAAATAGTAGTAGGATAGGTGCATTAAATGTAATTAATAACACAATAGTAAGTGTCAATTTAATAACATTATTAGATATTAAAGTTATTCTAAGTAGAACTTACTAATCTGTCTATCGAATCACCTAACTATTTGCAGAATATTTATTTTTCATCGAAATAGAGTAAAAAAGAGATGAAAATTTCTCTAAGCTTTCAAGTCTAAACCGATTTATATATATGTCTATTCACACAAGTATAGTATAATTACCTGTCTACTTAAATGTATAAGTCTAAAACAAAACAATTTTTACTTAAGTAAATGAAAATAGATATACCCGAAAAAGACTGTAGAAACGTTAAATTTAACCTTTGGGACAAGGGTTTTGGTTTCTATATATTTCGTTTACGGAGATATTTAATAGATATCGTTAAAGAATGTAGAGACTTAGCCTGTAACTTTTGGGTCGCTCAAATAAGTAAGTGGGTTGAATTAAATGTAGGATGGGTTAGCGTAGCGTAACCCATGCTGTCAAATAGTTTCATGCTTAGTAAAGTCATATCTTGCACTAAGAAAGTCATGTAAATAAATAATACTCAGTATTCCTGAGCGCCTGGGATCCACATAGAGACGTTAAATTTAACGTCTCTACTAATAACCAATTCTGAGCGGAGGCTGCGCTAAATCGCTCTCAGTGTATATTTAATACTCAGTTATATTTCCTTTGCCTTTTGGCTTTCGTTTCTTACCTAGCTAGGACTTACGCACTCGTAACGAGTAATAAGGCTTTGCGATTACTTCCCTACGGTCGTAATGACCTAAACACGTAGTCCGTGCGTAAGTCCTGCTAGCTTCAAAAAATGTTAAATTAATTCTATCTAGGTACTTATGCATTACGTATGCGCTCGATTACATCACGGGATTTTTGAGCCATTTCCAATTTACCATCTTTCTCAAATAGGTTAGCTGCTGTTTGTAAATCTGTAATTGCTTTCTCTTTATTACCTAATGCATAGTTAGTCATTCCTCTAAAGAAGTAGGTGTAAGAAATTGAAGAATCTAGCTCGATGGATTTATCTAAATCAGCTTTTGCTTGCTGGTATTTTCCTAATTGCAGGTAAGAAATTCCTTTTAAAAAGTAAGCATATTGATTATCAGGCTGAATTTTGATTACTTCGTTAAAAGCCTTGATTGCTTGCAGATAATTTTTATCTTTTAAAAGCTCTAATCCTTTATTTAAGTATTTTTGTGCGTTCTCGTTATTTGTGCTTGAATTTGAATTTTGAGTTGGTGTAACTAGTAGCTCATTATTTTGTGTTTCTAAGTTAGTATTAGGCATAGTTTGTGCATTTGCTTTTTGACTAACTACCACTAAGCTGAGTAAAACGATTGTAGATATTACTTTTAAAGCTTTCATTTGCATTCCTATAGCTAAATCAATGTAATAGTTAATGAATAATCAGAATTGATAGTAGATATACCTTAATAGGAAATTTGTGTGATGTTCTAATACTATATACTTCTCAGTACTTCTAGGTTATGCAAAAATGATGTAAAGACCTTTGAGTGTAATAACTTGAGGATATTTTATGAATTACATAACTGATTTGGTAAATCTTTGAGTATCTGCAATAATTTGGGTGAGGGATTAGGGACAGAATGTGCTTCCTGTAATGCATCTGACCAAAGTCCTTTTTGTGTAAAGTATCTGGTTTTAGCTAAAGCTATTTTTTCTGAATCTGCACCGTTATTTTTCTGCAATCTTTCCAAAAGCCTCAGTTCTGCTGTGATACGATTTCGTTGGGGTGCTTCCATTACTTTAAAGGGGACGAACATTGTTGAAGTGGCATTTTTCTGGTCGCTTAAGAAGATTGACCATTCATAGGTTTTTCCTGGTTTTAGAGGTTCACCTGTATAATTGACACTTTGAGTACCGGTAACAATTTGAGTATTTAAATATTCTTCACTACCTTTAGCTGCGATCGCTATTTTACTGATTTTACCTTTCCAGAGAAAGAATGGTTTGGTATTCCAAATCGTTCTAGTTACTTTCGGTTTATCTGGAGAAATTAGACATAGTGCTTCCCCAGGACGACCACCACCTTTCTTTGGTTTTATGGGTGGTTCTGGGTCTCCTACGGGTTTAAAAATTTTGTTCCAAAGGTTGATTATTGATGCAACTGTTTGTGTATTGAGTGTTTGTGTATCAAGTGTTTGTGCATCAACTGATTGAGGAGGGAAGGAAACTAAATTGATAAAAGTTGTGGTTGATAAGATTGAAATATTTAATATAGATTTAATTTTATTCATAATTAAGTCTTTTTTTAGAAAAAGCTCGTAGAAGATAATACCAAAAAGTTATTGTTGGTAAGAACCAAGGTAAAAGAATTGCTGCTGATGAAATGTAAAGCTGTAAACTAATCAGCGTGTAGATTGTGGAACCTACAGTTAATAGAATCAAAAACTTGGGGCTCTGTTCCGGATTCTTACGGAGATAGCCCGACGTTAATTTACCTAGTAGTATTACTAAAGCAATCATCCACAAATCAGGAATTGGTACAACCATTCTATTCTTCAGGTAGTGATGGGTCATATATGCGTGAACTTCACCACCTGTGAGTACCCCACGAGTATTATAAGGGTTATCTTGACGAGTCCAGTAACCCTTAGCAGCAGGTAAATCGAAGTTGTCCTCGTTATTTTGTGCGGTTCCTGCTTCCCCATATCCACCAGGTACGATGATGATAATTTGCTGTTGTAGTTTTTCTGAAAAACTGGAAGTATTTTGATTCTTAGGTAATTGATTTTCAAGTAACTTCCAAGCAGGAATTTTTTGATAAACCTGTTTTGGTGGGATAGAAAAGTCTACAATTGGATGTAACCACATTTGACCTAAATAATAGCTAAAAGCTGTCAATGGTTGCAGACGCGATCGCGCAGATTTTGATGTAAAGGTTTCGCTTCTGTAATTATGATTTTTGATATTATTATGAATATAACTACTTACTTGTAGCCAAAAGTCTTTTTTACTTTCTAATTGTGGTTGTGGTGAGTGAGAAGATTGCTGTAATTCGTGAGAAAGGGCTAAAAGGGATGCTAAAGGTCTGGGCTTGGGGTTAGAGTTTGTACTGGGTAATAATTGCATATACCACCCTGGTAAAATTTCAATTTCCCCCGATAAACTCCAGTTACTGCTAGCAATTGTTGGATGTACCCTTAACCATCCACCTTGGGGATCCCGAGTGGTAGCAAATACGAAACGTGTTGGTTGGGAGGGATTATTTAACCCAGTTTGAATAGACTTTGCGATGGCACCATCACGCTTTTCATCGGTTCTATCGAGTAAGTAATCAATACCAACAACTGAGGCTTTCAATTCTACTAATTTATCAATTATTTGCCCCATATATTTCCGATTCATGGGTCTTGGACTGAAAATCCTGGCTTTTATAATTGATTCGTTATCTATCTGTACCAACAACACTGGGGGAGTTTTTGTAGTATCAACTTGAGTTGTAAGTTGACGATATATTGCTTGTACTAAAATCCGTTTTTCTAATAACCAACTTTGTACGGGAAGCTGTAAACTAATTAATGCTAAGGTTGATATTGTGACTGCTTCTAAAGGTGTTGGTGTTAATCTTTTGAGGAAGTGTTTAAATCCAAAAGGTCTAATACGAAATGAAGATGCTGCGGGATGACGAAATAAGGAGGGGATAAGATAAGAACTAGGGTATATCAGGTTTTTTTCTAATTTTAGATACTGGGTTGTAGCTAATAAACACTCATGAATATCTTTATATTCAGCTAAAGCTTGGATAAATTTAATTAAAAAATTAATTGCAACTCGATTATGAATTTTTTCTCGCATAATTACAACTTGACTAATACCCAAGTCAATTAACTTATTCGCGATACTCAAACCACTACAAGAGTTAAATATTGCTACCTGCAATCCCTGATTTTTCGCGATAGTTAACGGTCTTTCTAACTCACTCAGAGATATAGAAGCATTGGGAGCGATCGCAATCTCTCCACCTGTCAGATTAGTCTCATTACTATGTCCGGCAAAAAAGAGAATATCCCAACCTTTTTCTGCAGTTAGATTTGTGAGAATCTCCTCTTTCAAAAGATTAACATCTTTTCCTTCTTTCCAATCAACAAACTTCACATCAATAATTTTTCTCAGAGATTTTGACTCTAAAAATTTCCTTTCTTCCTGAAAATTTAAATTAGTATCATCACCGAAAATCCCTAATATTCTGGCTTTACGATTAATAACAGCATCTGAAGTTGTTTGAATAATATTTGCCGCTTGACGAACAATACGAATATTATCAGATGCAAACTCTGTCCCTATCACCCAACTTTCCCAAGGTAAACGCTCAAGTTCTAATAGGTTACAACTAATAAAAATGTTTACATGATAACTATCTGTATAATCATCAAAATATGACTTACCTTCTTTAACTACTTGTGGTTGACTTTCCTTACTTATTCTACCAATAGTTGAACGAATTTTGAATAACTCTCTACTGTTGAGCCAATCATTAAATTCGCGTAAAAGCTGAAATTCTGCCTGTACTAACTTTGCGTGCCAATCAGTTGGAGGAGGAGCGACAAAACCTTGATTTATAACTTTACCACGTAACTTTTTATCATAGAAATTAATATAATTTGTTTGCCATTTTTCATATAATGAGAATATCTTTTCTGGAAAATAAATCTCAGTTGTAATTTGTTGTCCTTTTCCCCAGGAAAGTTCAAAAAAACATAATTTATCAACTTTTTTAATTTTTAGATATACATTAGTCAAGTCGCTTCGCTCCAATTCAAAATTCAAAATTCTGGCATACTTGCTACAAAATTCTGGCATTATAGCAACAGCCAGGTTGGTTAGCTCACATCTTGCATCAAGAAAGTCGTGTAAATAAATAATACTTGGTATTCCCGACCGCCTAAGACTGAAAGTCCCAGGCTTATTATACAAAGTCCTCTAAAAGAGAACTGAATAAGTCTTTAACTAGGAGTATTATTTATTATCAGTGAGTGTCAATCCGCTTCCCCAATCAAGGTAAAAGCAGCCTAATCGCGGGGGTTTGGATGTTGCTTCATAGTTGTTAACATCGCCTGTGGCAGTGCTTGGGCTTTGTCAGGGTTTTTTTTGAATATTTTGATAAAATTCTATCATTAACCCTGCTGTAGGTGCATCTGGAACCGACCACAGTGACACTAAAACACTAGGTACACCCGCACTAATCAAAGAACGAGATAAACCAATTACCCCATCCCCAGAAATGCGTCCTCTTCCCGTATCGCAAGCACTTAAAACCACTAACTCTGCATTCAGTTTCAAATCCAGGATTTACCCTGTTGTCAATAAACCATCTGTTTTACCAGAAGGAGTAAGAGCGATCGCGCTATTTAAACCCTCGATATTATCAAAGATACCGTGAGTTGCCAGATGAATAAATCGTGAGACCCAGAAAAAGCATTACAGGTAAGATTCTTAATCTTTTCATGACACTCCTCTTATAGTGATTTGGTGTAGGTTTGGTCGCAAATACATCCTGATGTCAACTTTGTTACCTATGTATGAACACCATTTTCTGGTGTTCTAATCACTTATATTTCTCAGGGGGTCAGAGGTTATGCAGTTTTTGGACAGACCAATTCTATGTGAAGCTGCTTCCTAAAGCTCTTAAGTGCTTCAGGGTAGAGCTATCGAGAAACAAATTCCAAACGAAAGTGGGACTATTAATTAATGTGCAACTTTCGCCTAAAATGGTATATAGGGTAATTTGTGAAAATAATTTTACCAATAATGAAGGCGTAAACCTTGCGCCCCTACGATATATTGATGGTATCGTGGTAATTTCAATTTTGAAACATCTAAATAAACATCTAAATAAATAAATGTGCAACAGAACAAGAAAAATCTGGTAATAAAGGTGAAGTCAATTCATCTGTTGCAAATAATGTGACGACTAACTTCAAAAAAGCTTTGTCCCGTCGATATACTTCCATCTGTTGCAAACGCCAATCTAAAATCCAGTACTCATGTACTCCTCTAGAGGCATAAAGTTTTAATTTTGCTTCCCTGTCTCGACGTTGATTTTCTACTCCTTCAGAAAGGACTTCAATTATTAATTCCGGTGCTGCTGTTAAATGTCCTGCTTCATCAAGTAATATGGAAAGACGTTCTTTACTTACCCACACCACATCGGGAATAACGTTGTCAGCATCGGTAAAAATCATACCTGGGTTAATAACAGCTTCTCCCAAACCTGTTAATTCTGACCATTGATTGAGTACACTAGCAGTTTGAGTACAAGTTTTCTGGTGCTTCCAGTGTGGTGCCCTAGTCACGAACAATTCTCCATCAATAATCTCATAGCGATTGCCGTTATCTGGTAATAACTCAATATCAGCTATTGTCCAATGTACCCGTTCGTCAGTGCTTTGGCTCATGAGATTTTCCTTTTGGTCTTACTGGATATTTTAGCTTTTTTGGCTCAATATCATTAGACATCTGCGTCAAAGAATGTAGAGACATTAAATTTAACGTCTCTACGAAAGGCACGTATTCAAGAAAGCAGGAAATGTTTATTGTTGCAGTTTTTCCCAAATTTGCAGCGATCGCTGAAATAGTGGATCGGCTTTTTGATAGTCACCTTGTTCTTGGTACATTAATGCTAAATTGTTGAGAACTGTTGCGACCAGACTATCTTCTTGTCCTGATGACTTTTCATATATGAGGAGCGAACGCTTATATAATTGTTCTGCTTGTTGATATTTCTCCATTTGCTGGTATAATAACCCTAAATTATTCAGACTAGTTGCAACCAGGGGATGTTCTTGTCCTAATATTTTCTGTCTGATTTCTAGCGATCGCTTATATAGTGGTTCTGCTTGCTGATATTTTTCCTGTAACCGATATAAGTCAGCTAAATTTTCTAAGTTGGAGGAAAGGGAGGTACTTAGGGACTTACTAAGGAAGGTATTTTTTTCCCTTTGCACATTCTCTAAAATTAACAGCGATCGCTTATATAGTGGTTCTGCCTGTTGATACTTTTTTTGTAATTTATATAATGCTGCTAAATTATTCAGAGGATAAGTAACATTCGGATGATTTTTACCAACTAACTTCTCCTCAATTTGAAGCGATCGCTTAAACAGTTGTTCAGCTTTTTCGTATTTATTTTGGTTCTGGTATAGTATTGCTAAATTGTTAACGATTCGAGAAACATCAGGATGTTCTTTCCCGAGTAACTTTTCATACAATATTAATGCACGTTCTGCTAGGGGAGTCGCTTGTACATAGTCACCCTGCTTATATTGCTCTTCGATTTGCTGATTGAGCTGTTCAATTTCTTTGAGTATTGTTTTTGACTCTTCAAATGAGAGGGTGGGTTGAGTTTGAGTTTGTCCTATAGCTTGTTTGGGTATAGACAAAAATAATCCTAACGCGATCGCAATTGTAATTGAAAGGGACGCTAGTTTTGTGTAACTCAGAACAATCAATTTTGGTAATAAAGCTTTTTTAAGCATACTTTTGATGGTGTATTTTATAAAAATATCGGGTGAATAGATGCTTAAAGCAAATCAGGTTTCACACCCTGAAGTGGGTAATAGCATTATATGCGGTTCGGTTCCTGACTAAATACAAATTCAACAAATTTGTGACAGTAGATATAGAGATATAAGGAAAATCGTAGGTATTTAAGTGGACTTTGATATTTTTGGAGCTAAAAATCACCTCAAATCAAGTCCGCTTAATTAGTTACGATATAACGCTATTGAAATTCGGGTAGTGCTACTCATTACTCATTACTTATTACTCATTACTCATTACTCAAAGCCTTTACTGTTTAATATCGAATGCGAAGGGTGGTAAAGTAAGTGTAATATCATCACCTAAACTCGCTGTAACAAGAAACTTTTCATCCCAGTTACCAGCAACACTAGTAAACAGATAAGAATCAACTTGTTGTGAATTTATACCCTGTTCTACTAAAATTCCAGTTTGGTCGCTAACTCGTAACCTCAAATTGTCGGGTAAAGTATTTGGTATAGGTGCCCCTAAAATTAATAGTAAGCTCCAGGAATTAGGTTCATTTTCCGTAGATGAATTCCAAGCGATCGCATACAATCTCAAGGGTGTACCAGCGAGAAGAAAATCATTATATCCACATCGTGCAATGATAGGAATTTCTACACCTTGATTTTCCAGTTGAGTTTTAATTGCTTCAAATTCTTCTAAGGGACTTCTAAAAGCTGTAGCTGATGCAAGGGTGGGTAATAATGTCCAAGATAGTTGTTGTCCAACTTCATCTAACTCATCCCATAACCAACGTCCCATATTTATTGCTGGTCGGGTAATTAATTTGATTAAATCTCTTAAAGACTTACTATAATATATCTCTAGATTATTATCTTGTAATTGATTAACTTGTAATTGATTAACTTGTAATTGATATATCCAATCAACTAATTCAGAATTTGTAACAATTGCTGTAATCTGCTCCCAATTTAAAACCTGAGATATTTCTGTATTTATCTCTATATTTACCGTTGTATCTGTTTCTTGTAATTGTGGTATGAGTTGTGGTATTAAACTAACTAATTCTTCCTCTATTGCAACCAGTCTTTCCCTACGGTTTGCGGGAATTGTAGGTAAAGCTATAGCATTAGATTCTAGAGCGCGTAAATATAATAATAAATGATTGGGGTCATTTTCAAAGCAATTAAAAGGTATTTGATAATTACAGTTTATTCTTGGAGATTCGATTTGTGTAGTTGGTATACGATCAATTATATTATTAAGCAAATTCGGGTAAGAAATAAATCCTTTAATAACACCACATTCTTGCTCTTCTAAAACTTCTACTAAGATATAAAAATGAGGAACAAACTCAGGTATATCTACAACTATCCTTGATAAAGGTATTTGCTCATCCAAAAGACTAGGGATAGTAATTAAGCAAACTTTGAATTCACCAACTTGTAAATTTGCAATATTAGGGATAAAAGTTGCCAAAGATGGTTGATTAAATGTAGATTTACTTATATCAACATTTAAAGTATCATCTCTTTCTTGCAACCATTTTTTAAAGACAGATAAAGCCAAAGTATTTAAATAAGTTTCCCATTGACAGGAATAATTGGGAACTTGGTTACTAATTTCGACAGCGCGATTTATATCCTCATGCTCAAGGAGGATAGTTTCAGTTAGTAAGCGTTCAAATTCTATAGACATTGGTAAGGTTTGCATTTGACTGGTGATTGCTAATGGGTAACAGAGAATATCTGACCTAAATCCTTACATATAGATAAATATATAAGTAAGATGGGTTGAATTAAATGTAGGATGAGTTAGCGTAGCGTAACCCATGCTGTCAAAGAGTTTCATACTTGATAAAATAAATCATATATTATAAATAATTACGCCTTCTTACTTATCCTCCCAAAATCACAGGATCTCAATTAAAGTTCTTTACTTCCGCTTCTCTAACTGCTTACATAGTTTTTCAGAAAAAGTACTTATTTCCACATAACTTTTAATACTTGCTGCCTCACTTTCTGCTTGAGATATGACTTGATTTACTTGCTGATCTAAAACTTGATTAATTTGATTTTCTAAATTTACTAATCGTTCTGGGGTAGAGTAATTTTTAGCTATTTCTTTAACTGCTGTTTTCAAATTAATTAAAGTTTCCCTTGCCACATCAGCACGAAATACTTTCAGTTTTAATAATCGAGTTACTGTATCTTGTGCCCGTAAACCTAATTGTTTTGCTATCTCACTCATTGATAACCTTTGACAGTGAAATAAATGTAGTGCTTTTAAAAAACTATTTGCTTTATTAATATCTTTCTTTTTCAGTTTTTTAAATCTTGATTCTGTTACTTCATTTAAAGCCTTCTCTAAACAGTTTGACATTTGTAAACGATAGGATTCTAAAAAATCTTGACTCTCATCAACTTCAGTATTTAAATTATTTGAAAAACTATTTGAACTTGTTGTAGAAAGATTATCTAACAAAGTAGTATCTTCATATAATTGTGCATCCAAAGAAGTAGTAGAAAATGAACCACCACGCACATAAATTCGATATTCTCTTAACTTATCAGCAAGACTTTGTAATTGTCGAAGTAGTTTTTCCTTAACGAAATGAGATGTTTTTTTTCCTTCTAGTTCTTTCTCTAATATTTTACTCATTTTTTCTAACTGCTCTGTGGTAGGTGTATTACATCTTCCCTTGTTTTTCCCAGTTCGTTGTTGTAGTCTTTCTGTACGATATATAGTATGGTAAGCTATCAGTAAGTGTTGTGCAGTTTCAATCTCCCCTGTAGTTAAAGAATGATATTCACCTAAAATTCTTGGTAACTGTTGAGGCTTGGTATCATTGAGAATAGCCCAATCACTAATTAAATGTAATCCCTGTCCTAATAAAAACTTATTTAAATCATAATTTTGCCTCACTTTTCTACTTGTCCATGTACTCAGGTTGCTTTTCTCTGGGTTAAAGGTTTGTAAAATTTCTCTAGATACACATTCATATGCATTCGATGGCTGTAAACTACCATCATCATCTAGAACATAAGGTAATAAATCTTGATGAGTAAAACCGTGAAATTCACCAAATCTCCTCACTAATTGCAGACATACCTGCTCAATCTGCCAAGATATAAAGCAGAGTAAACAGCGTTTTGCAAGTAAACTTGTTTGACTAGAGTTATCGTGGGATAATTCTATTAATTTAGTTTGAATTATTACATCTGTGAGGGTGTCAAAATTTGCTGTAACATCTTCAGAAGTATCTTTAAAAGCATCAGTGAAAAAAGTCTTTGCACCTGCTATTTTCTGAAGTTTGCGCTCTCCCCTTCCATCAATTGTGACTAGAGTCCAATATTTGGAAGGTTTTGTCATTTGATTATTATCACTCACAAAGGAATCAATATTTGATTTATCTCCCATAATTTTTGCTGTTATTTATTCTTAATTCTCAACCAAATTAGGGTATGCAGTTTTTTTAGTTTTGTGTTGAATAATTTCTGAATTTGGGATTCACGATTTAAGAGAATACAAAACCTCACCCTGTTCTATCCGGTACCCCCTTTCCTTATTTGCTTTAGATTTCTCTCAAAAAGTGCATAACCTCCTTTTTCTCTAGAAATATACGTAGGCATAGGTGGTTTTTATTAATTAAATTAAGTAAAACTACTAACTCTATTCATACTCTACTATTACTTATTTGATAATTGAAGGGATTTAATAATGAATTATCGTTTCAGGTATATTCTTCTTGTTACTTGCATGATCGTTGTATAAAAAGAACATATGAAATTAAGAATACTCAGTATTTATATATTTCAGGATTATAATCCTGACCATCTTAGAATTTCATTCCCAAACTTATAGACAAAGTCCTCTGAAAGAGGATTAAATAAACGCTGGTAAAAAAAGTAACTTTAGCAAAATACAGAACGGAAGCGACGGTCACTGCGTATAGGGTTCAATTAAATATAGACAAAAGTGCCCAGCAAAAGGTTTTTACGTTTGCGCTAGCGTGCTCGATAGAGCTTATACGTCGCGCTATCCTAATGGATATGCTACGCATTCACGTAGTG
>JBCCDM010000028.1:0-23975 GCA_039030795.1 Cyanobacteria bacterium P01_A01_bin.84 | reverse complement strand
CTAATTTTCTCATTTATAATAGTAATTATCCTTTGTAGAATTTTTGATAATTTATTCAAAAATAAAATACTAGTCAAATTTGGAATAGATGAGGGTAATAGAGAAGCACTTTCCACAATATTTACTTATATTTTTGGTACTTTAGGCTTTTTAATCGTTCTAGAAAGTACGGGTTTTAACTTGGCTTCTTTAGCTGTATTAGCTGGTGGATTAGGTATTGGGCTTGGTTTTGGTATTCAGAATATAACTGCAAATTTTTTAAGTGGGCTAACTTTATTGATAGAACGTTCTATTAAAGTTGGCGATATTATTGAGTTATGGATTTCAGAAGAGTTTAAAACACTCCAAGGAAAAGTAAAAAAAATAACTTTGCGTTCTACTATTATTGAAACTGTTGAAGGTAGTAGTTTAATTATTCCTAATAGTGAATTAGTGCAAAAGCCAATTCTTAACTGTACTTATAATAATAATAATATACAAATTTGTATCCCTGTTCAAATTGATTATGGTAACGATCCATTATTAATTACCGAAATCTTATTAGATTCTGCTTATATGGAACCATTAGTAATAACAGATAAGTCCCCACAGGTAATTTTTAATAGTTTTGCAAATGGGTCTTTAGATTTTGAACTGAGAGTCTGGATAAATCAAAATAATGAAAAAAATCATGTGAAAAGTATTTTAAATTATAATTTAGAATATAATTTGCGCCGTCAGGGTATTTATTTATCTACAAGTAAACGTAATAACAGTAATCATAGTAGTATCATTAATAGTAATATTAATGAAATAAGTTATTCCTTATATTCGCAATATAATCAGTTTGAAAAACAGCAAAAAAAATTATCTTTACGAAACTTATTACGACAGGTAAGTTATTTTCATAGTTTTAATGATTTAGACCTACGAAAGTTGATAGAAATTGGATACCGTCAACAAATCAAAGAGTCTAAAATTTTATTTCATGAAAATGATCCGGGAGATGCTTTCTATCTTATTTTGTCTGGGAAAGTTGAAGTTTTTGTTGCAAAAATTAATAAACATCTAGCAACTCTTGGAAAAGCACAATTTTTTGGTGAATTAGCTTTAATGTTGGCAATACCCCGTACAGCAACGGTTAGAGCTTTAGAAGATACAACTTTATTTGTAATTAGTCATCAAGGTTTTGAACAACTTTTAAAAGGTAATCTGGAGTTAGCAGAAGAAATTATTAATGAATTAGGAAAGCATCAAGAAGAATTAGCTTCTCGTCAGCGGCAATTAAGACAAATGGGTTTAATAAATGAATCGGAAGATGATGCTAATTTAGTAAATTGGGTTCGCAAACGCCTTAAAAATGTTTTTAATCTTTGATTGGGTTTTAGTACCTAGGAATGGGACTTATGAGACAGGGAATTATGGTTCTTAAAAAAGTTAAGTCGTAGGGTTTAGTTAAATATAGGATGGGTTCACTTATAACTTGCACATTTTGTAAAATTTATATATCAAGGATTTAAGAATTTATCGAAAAATGTAAAAGTTTCATTTGTTGCGAGGTGGAAATGAATTAATTATAAATAATAATGCTTCCCTACTTGCTAAAATCCTCACAAGATACTGAAGAAAACCCGGATTTTTGTGTGCTATTGGAGTTTTGTGCAAGTAATCTAACATTACCATCTGTATCAATAAACCATCTTGTAGCTTCTATAAGTTGATTTTTTTGATTATCGATACTAATATCATTGTTCTCATTGTTATTAGAATAAATATTAGGTGCGGTTTCTCCTGTGACTAAATCAAATAATTCGGTATATGTTGTTTTTCCATTGAACAAGTCATCCGGGTTTTGTGGTAAACCACCCTTACCTCTGATAATAAAGTTATTTCCTTGACTTGCAGCGCATCCAGATTTTATTTCTGTTTTTTCTGCCACATTTGATGATAGTTCTACTAAACCAGAAGCGGGATTTACATTCAGTTGATTTACCGTTACTTCTCCGCTCACACCAAATTTAGAACTTGCGGTAATGTCACTATATGAAGTTTTCTTTTCGCGAAATACTAAACCAAAGATATTTTGAGTAGTGATATCAATATTACCTCCATCTCCTGCGGTGGCATTTGCACTAATATCGCTATTTTCAAACTTTAATCCAATCACAAAACCTTGAGGATTGTTGATAGTGATATTACCTCCATTGGCGGTATCAAATGCTTCGGCGGAAATTAAACTATTGTTTGACATTATTACTAAATCTTTGACTGTCAGGTTAATATTTGCACCTTCACTTCCTTCTCCAACTCCGGTTTCAGCAGTAAATGTAGCTCGATTTAAAAATAAATCATCTGCTGTAATATCTAAATCTCCAGCTTGCCCCAAAGGGCTGCTAACGGTTACTTGGGCTTGATCGCTGATACTAAATTGGCTGGTATTAATTGTTACTGAACCAGCAGTACCTCCTTGAGATGCTTGTACGGATAAACCACCCTTACCAGTTATTTTTACTAGATCTGTAGCATTAATATTCAAGTTTCCGGCTTGACCATCAATTGTGGATGCCGAAATTTCACTGTTATTTAAGCTCAAAGAATTTAAATCTTTTAGTGCTATGTCACCACCAATTCCTGATTGGGTAGTTGCTGATATTTTCCCTTGATTGGTCAAATTTACATCTTTAGCTTTAACTAATATAAATCCTGCATCTCCACGACCTTTACTGCTAACGTTTGCTTGAGAATTATTAGTTATTGTAAATTGATTTGTTGTAATAGTTAATTCCCCTGCGATTCCTTCACCTCTGGCTGCTGAGTTAATAGTACTATTATCTGAGAGTTTTACTGAATCTGTAGCATTGATTTCGATATAACCTGCTTCCCCGTTAATTGTAGATGCAGATATTTGACTATTTAATAGTTCTAAGTAGTTTAAATTATTTAAGATAATATTACCGTCGGTTCCTGATAGTGTTGTTTTAGCAGCAATTTCTGCCTGATTTGAAAGAAAAACATCTCTTGCATCAATAAAAACACTTCCAGCACTACCATTACCTTTACTGCTGACGTTTACTTGGGAATTATCAGTGATTCTAAATTGGTTGGTAGTGATATTTATATTACCAGCTATACCGTCATTGATTGATTCGGATAGAAGTTTACTATTATTTTCAACTCGAATTGAATCTGTGGAGTTAACTAGGATATTTCCAGCTTCACCATCGGTGGTATTGGCAGATATTTCACTATTATTGAGTAAAAGAGAATTTAAGTCAGATAGCGTAATATATCCACTAATACCATTGATGGAATTTGCAGATATTTTCCCTTGGTTAGTTAGACTTACATCACTTGCCTTAATTAATATAAAACCTGGATTATTCGTGCTTAGAGTATTTACTGTTGCTTCTGAGCGATCGCTAATGCTTAAGTTTTGAGTAATGATTTCTAAAAACCCTGCTTCTCCTGTACCAATTGCTCCTGAAGCGATTTTACTAGCACTTTCAATTTTGACTTGATCGTTGGCTTTAATGATAATATCACCTGCTTCACCATCAATTGTAGTGGCGCTAAGGAGGCTATCTTCCTTTAGTTGTAAAGTTTTTAAATCTTGTAATAAGATGTTTCCACTAACTCCAAATTCTGATTCTGCGGCTATTTTGGCTTTGTTTTCCAGAGTAATGGTCTCTGCATTAAGGTTGATATCTCCAGCGTTACCAAGTCCTTTGGTGATGGAACTTAGTACACTTTCATTGATTATTTTGACATCAGTTGCTTCGACTATTAAATTTCCTCCTTTTCCGGAACCTCCGATACCAACTGTTGCTTGACTACCATTATCTAGAAGAATTGTAGGAGCATTAAGTTTGATGTCACCTCCTACAACTAAATTTTTGCTATTATTGTCACCATTAGATTCACTGTTAATATAAGCTCCATTAAGCATGGAGAGTATATTTTCACTAATAAGGGATATATTACCACCAGAGCCGATTAATGAATTAGCTTTAACTTGAGTGCCGTTAATTTCCAGATTACCGGCGGCTTTTACTAAGATATCACCGGGGTTAGATATTGCACTACTATTAATGGAGTTGGTAATACTAATATCACCCGCAGAATCAATAATAATTCTTCCTCCATTGTCTGAGATATTACTTGTATCAATATTTCCTGGGATTTGAATATTGCCACCACTTAAGTTAGTATTGGGTTTGTACTGATTGCTTAAGAAGACTAAACCATCACTGGTATCAACTTTAATATTTCCACCAATATTAATATTGCTACTACTCCCATTTCCTCCTGTATTAGGATTTCCCGATGCAAAACTTCCAATTCCGGTAATTCCTAGGGTACCAAATTCAGTAGTACCGGCTCTAATATCTAAAGTAGCTTGATTTTTGCCGTTAATTTCTAAACTTTCCCCATTAGAAAGAATAACGGTGTCTTCTAATCCATTTACCCCATCTGCACCTGTAATCGTTACATCACCGGTGATATTAACACTTCCTCCAGCCAAAATATGCAATGATGCACCTATATAACTATCAAAACTAACATCTCCACTAGCGCCTATAATTGGGTCATTGGGACTTTCTAAATCTCCTGGACTTTCATCTAACTGTTGAATCCGAAAACTTCCACCACTAAAATAATGAGCATCACCGAGTACTGGTGCTGGGCTTTGTAAAACTAAATTATTTCCAGAAAATAAACCGCTCTTTGGATGATTTAGTGCAAAAATATCTATGGTTTGATTACCTTGCAACAATAAATTATTACCAGCATTAGCGGTAAAAGGATTAGTTAAATTATCTCTAATTTGTAAGTTATTCTCTGCTATTAAATTTAAATCTCTAAGTGCATTCAAACTTCCGGTTAAATTTATATTTTTTGCGATCAGATTTAAATCTTTCCCAGCAGTTAAACTTCCTTGACTTGTAATATCTCCTTGTTGATTGCGTGGATATTGTAAACCAGGAGTAATATTTACTTTTAGTAAAGGTGTTACTTGGGGGTTCGTTGCACTAAATTCTAAACCATTATCAAATAAGATACTAGATGTTGTAGTTGCGCTAAAGGAACCGGAAATATCTAAACTTGCATCTTTACCAAAAATAATTCCTGAAGGATTAATTAAAAATAAATTAGCATTTCCTAACACTCCCAACTTACCAAAAATTTTAGAGGTATTGTTTCCTGTAACCCTAGTCAAAATATTTTCGATTGCAGTTGGATTACTAAAATAAACGCTTTTACCGTTACCAATATTAAATTCTTTAAAACTATGAAATAAATTAGAACCGCGAATTGCGCCACCGTCTATCTGATTTTTGAGTGAATTAATCGGAGTTACAGTAGAATTTTCTTTTCCTAGAGTATTATCTGGAGTTAATTGTGCTTTGACTTTACCAATTGATGTAAGTGAAAATGTAACTGATAAACCCCATAAAAGACAGTGGTGAGGGGTAAAATTCCACCGTAGGCGATCGCGCATTTATTATCCCCGGAAAACTTGACTGTGACTCGATTTATTCAAGGTGACATTTATAGAGTTCCCAGATATGGAGATGAAATAACACTACTCCAAGAAAAGTTGGAAAAGAGTGTCTTAAAAAGTCAAAAGTAAAAACCATATTTTTATTCTTTTTTTATCGATTTATAGATAGAATCTAAATATACTTCAACTTCTGGTGGTTTATTAGTAAAACGAATATAAAAAATATTATTATTAGCTGGTTTTTCTACTTGTTTTTCTAATATTTTGGCATAAATATCTCCACTTTTAGGGGCATTATTTATAAGTACTAACAGATTTATCTTTATATTTGTTAAAGTCTTGGGTATAGAAATCACTTCATCTGAATTTATTTCAACTAGAGCAGCATTTTCCGAAAGCTGAATTAACTTTCCTATTTGTAAGCGATCGCTGATATCTTTGCCATCTAAAACTGAGTATTCAAAAGGAATTTCCTCTGATAACGAGAAAAATACTTCTTCCTCTTTATGCAAATAAAGATTGTAATCCCCAGCAATACCCCCAACTTCATAAATAGTTATCGGTTGTTGGACTCCCTTTGGTTTAACTTCGAGCTCTCCGATAATTTTTACAATTGGATCTGCTTGTTTTAAAGTTGATTCAGAAATGAAAATCTGTCCCCCAATAGTATAAGATTCAATCCGATAAGTTAAATTAACTTGCTTACCGACAATTCCATATTTCGTACGTTTTTCCGAACCGATATTTCCGACTACAACTTCTCCAGTATTTATCCCAATACCCATTTCTAACTTAGGTAATCCCATCTCTTTCATTTTTTGATTGATTGGTTCCATTGCTTGCTGCATAGCTACAGCACAAGCAATTGCTCTGGTAGCATCATCTTTTCTGACTGTAGGTGCCCCAAAAAGAACTAAAATACCGTCTCCCATAAATTCATCAATGGTTCCTTGGTAATCGGTAATTATATCTGCCATATATCCCAGGTACAGATTAATAATTTTAATTACTTCTTCAGCAGGTAATCTCTCCGAAGTGGCAGTGAAACCACGTAAGTCTGAAGTAAAAATAGTTATATTTCGACGTTGACCTCCTAATTTCAAACCTTCGGGACTTTCTAATAAATTAGCAACGACTTCATCATTTAGATAGCGTCCAAAAGTTTGACGAATCCTACCAGCACTTTCAGCAAGATAAGCCGTTACACCAATAGCAGAACCTACTAATCCTAATATTGATGGTACAAGCGGAATCCACCATCCGTAAATAAAGGTAATATAACTGATACCAAGTAAAATAGAGACTGCGAATAAAATACTAACAGGAATTATTCTCCGCTTCACCGACCGCAACTGCCATACTAACATGGCTCCAATTAACGACCAGAAAGAAATCCACAGCCATTCAAGTTGTTGATTCCAAGTTTTAATCAGGGGGCGATCGCCTAACTCAGCACTTAATATTTGACTGATGGCGTTAGCATGAATTATAACTCCAGCCATACGTCTGGGATTAGTGAAAATACTGCTACTATAAGGGGTAGAAAATATATCTTTGAGACTTGATGCTGTCGTACCTATCAGGACAATACGTCCTTTGATCAAGTATGAGGGAATACGATTTTCTAAAACGTCTATGACAGATATCTTCTGAAATTTTTCTATGTCTCCACGGTAATTGATGAGAACTTGATAACCTTGGTCTGGAGCGCGAACATAACCACCATCGTTGCTTTCAAAAGGTGTAAACACAACTTTACCAACTTTTATCAATAAGTTCTCTGTTTGACCGACCTCAATGCCTATATCATTCAGATAAAGATAAGCAAGTTTAAATGAAAAGCTAAATAGATTATCCTTAATTTTTTCATCTCTGAGATAGAAAAAAGTGCGGCGAATTTTACCATCTCCATCTAAGGGTAAATCATTTGCACCCACTTGTTGCCGTTGCTTTAATGCTGGTGGTGGGTTTACTCCAGAACTATCAATACTTTCAGCAACTTTTTGCACACCTACTAGATTTGGTGTGGATTCAAAGACTTTTAATAAAGAATCATTACCTTTACCTACTGGTATATCTCGATAAATATCGAGTCCAATCCCACGAGGCTGATGTTGCTTCAAATTCTCTAAAATAGTTGCTAGTTCTGCATCTGGAATCGGATATTTTTTCTTTTTACCTAACGTACGTACAGCCTCCTCGTCTATCTCTACAATTACAATCCGTTCATCTCGGCTTTCTGAGGGACGCAGTATAAATAGTTGATCTAATGCTGCTAATTCCAAAATCTGGAGTAATCCGCTAAAACGCAGTAGTATGACTATTACTGTAGTACTAGGAACAGTTATTAATACACTACGCCATTGCCAAATTTTACTTTTTAACAAGCTCCACATAAAATAAGTACTCTGATGAAAAGACTCCTAATTAAAACCACCTTTTGATTATTTCAATAAGATATATTTTATAAGTAATTTTATTTAGTTTTTACCGTTATAGCACCTGACTCATACAGAGGAATTCATTTTTTCCCAACTGATACCATTTCTTTGTAAAGATGCGCTTAATTCAGCCCACGGGAGTAGGTTTCGTAACTGTAGCTCCAGCTTTCTGGGCTGAGAGCGATTTAGCGCAGCTTCATATAGAAGTGGTATGAGTATTAGTTTGCCATTAACAGAAATTTTCTTCTAGGGGAATAACATAGTTATTGAGAGTCACTTCAAAATTATGCAAAAACGAGAAACATTAGCTCAATTAATTTGTCGTACCGTATTAGAATTTGAAAAACGGCAAGAAGAAGCAGAACACTTACAACAAGATAACTTTTCAGCAAAAAAATTAGCCAACAGAAAGCTAAAAAGTTAAGAAACCTCAAAAAATATAGCGCTTTTCCATTGACTTGCTATAAAAAATAAATTTATAAATAAATTATGACTGCGAGGAATCGAGAGGAATAAGATCGAGATGCAGCAATCTTCCGTGAAGCTGGAAGTTTAGTTAACAATAATTCTACGGTAGCGTGCTTCAAACATACAGTGTATACCGTAAGCAACTAAACCAAATGCAACTATACCTAAAATCCATGAACCAAATGGTTGCTGTGCAAGAGTTGATAAAGTACCTCCTAAACCTCTTGCTTCGCTAGGATCTGACTGGAGTGATGCTTGAATCAGAAAAATACCAATAATAACAAACACTGTACCGCGAGCTATAAGACCAAATTTACCAATATATGTAGCCCACTTTCTCTCTTTTCGGCTCATTTGATCTAATTTCCATTTTTTGCGAAATTTTTCTTTCCAAGCTTTGTATATATAAGTACCACCAATTATGATTGCGATCGCTCCACCAATACCTACTAACCAAATTCCGAAAGGTTGACTCATTACTCGTGCCGTCCAATCTTGGGTAGAATCTTTATTTCTACCTCCCCCGGAACCCATAATTAACTGTATTGCAGTAAGAGCTAAACCACCATAAGCTATAGCACTACTGATGTAACCAATACGCTTTAAAATTCGCTTAGCATCAATTTCTGAGTGTTCGGGGTCTAAAATTCCTTGTACTAAACGCCATAAAACGAAACCAATAATACCTACTGTTAGAATACCTAAAAGAATTTTACCAAAGGGCTGACGAACTATTTCTACAAGAGCACCACTACTACCTGTTGTTTTACCACCAGAACTAAATGCAGTTTGAGTGGCTAGAATTCCAATAACAATGTAAATTAATCCTCTAGCTGCAAAACCAAATCTAGCTAACTTCTCGAACCAGGGATGAGAGACTGCTTCTTTACTATGTTCTTCGAGGTTTACTGACATTGAGTTGTTTCTTTTCATTACTTTTATAATCTGCGAAGATCCCTTGGTAAGTAATTAATTATTTAAGTTAATTAGGACTTACGCACTTGTAACGAAAAATAAGGCTGGCTTTGAGATTGCTAACCTACGGTCTCTTTGGACCGAATTCCGTTATTGTTGCGTAAGTCCTGTTAATTAAAGAAATCTGGAGCAAGAAGGTTAATCTCTTACTCCATTTTTTGATTCTGGGGTTGACGAATCGATTTATACTAAAAGTATTCAGGAGATTGAGGAAAAATTTCGTTCCCAATCCTGTATGAAGTTTTCCTTGAAAAACCTGCATCAATTAATCTGATACTGCTGAAGGGTAGACACTATCAGCCACAAATACAGGTTTATTCTTATACTCAGCTTCTATCTTCTGTTTTACCTTTAAATCCCAACCTAAATCATACTCTTTATCAAACTCTGCAACTACAAAAGGACGTAAAGTGCCTGTTATAGCTACTAATTCATCTTTTTTGATGGGCTGCTTGGGAGCAACATTAAATACTAATAAGTCTTCTGCACCAAATAGCTGGTCTTCGTCTAATGTAAAGACTTTTGCATTTTGGATATCTTCAACTTCACCTCTTACCGCCATTCTCTTGCCATAAAATTGACTAGGGTCTTTAGTGATTTCACCAGGTTCGGGTGCTAAAGCCATAGATTTAGCGATCAGAGCAGGTTTATTTTCATATTCTACATAATATTGCTTGTCAAGCTTAAGATTATATTCACGCTCTACATCTGCAATTACAAGATTTTTAACTATTCCTGTGACTTGGATGTCTAAATCATTATCTTCAGGTAATGTAAAAGGTTGACCAGAAGCGTTAACTACTAAAACGGGTTCGCTACCGAAGAATTTTTGATCGCTCACCGTAAAGGAGGTTGAACCTACTTTTTTAAGGGGTTTGCTGACAACAGTTACAGTTTTTCCATCTAATTTCGCAGTATTCTCTACCACCTCCTTAGTAGTGACATTCCCTGGATTCTCAGAAATATTATTTTCCTGCTGATTATCACAAGCACCAAGCAGTAAAGCTGATATTAGTATAAAAACAGTTCCTTTAGCATTTAGAAAATTTCGGATGGAAAAACTTTGATAATTGCGTTTATTAGACATGAATCCAGCTTATGAACGAATGTTGTTTAAATTTACTTACTTGAAGAGTTGGTTGTGAGGTTCTTTCCTCATAAACTTGCTATATGCTGCGATTAGTTTAGAAAAACTTCACCATCTTTTTGAATTCTCAATACACCTTGATTGTTATCAAATTTAGCAGACTCATCCAAGGAAATTGTTAGCATACCTTTATCGGTGATTTCAGATTTCTGGGATAAAGGTATAACTTTGATGAAACCCTTATCTTGTCTCATCATTGTTACAGTTGTAGGGGTAGGTAAATCTCTGAGTACAACTTCCTCACCTGCTTCTATGTAGCGAGTTTTGGTGTGTTTAATTACCTGAATTGCAATACGAGTATTAGTATCATTCTTCAGCTTCAGACTAACCTTACCTGAAACGGGGGTAACAGTAGCGATCGCACTACTACGATTTTCTGGGATTGGTGGCTGAATGGGAACCACATTAGTAGTTTCTGGAACGACTATCAGCTGTTGATTAGGAACTGAAGCACCCCTTTTCCAACGTTCAGTTGCAGCATTGGGCGAACAGTTTACAGGGACTACCAACTTACTATTATAAGGTTCCTCATAATAAATTTTAGGACATGGATTTACCTTACCTCTAGGAGCCTTTGGTACAGCTTCAACACTAGAGGGAATTGCCAGTAAAGAAATTATCAGACCGCTTATCACTTTTATAGCTAAATTTAAGGTTTTCTTTACCTTCCCTATCGATTTCAATTTTACCTCCTATAAAAATTTTGATTCTTTTTCAATGAGTAAATAAATTTATTTGTTTATTTCATTAAGTTTATTCATTTATTTATTTGCACTCATACTCTTAACTAACTGCGGCTAAATTGCGATCGCAAGAATAATTTCTGCAAACTTATCCTGAGTATATGCAATGTGTTGAATTAAGTCTTCCAACTCTAGCAAGGTAATTAATTACTGCTTTAGTGACAAAAGCAATGATGCGCTAGTCTATCTTCAGGAAGATATGGTATTCTGCATTAATTACTTAAAACTTAAGATAAAAAAAGTAAAAGAGTACTATATATTGCTACACCCAAGATAAACGCCCAAAATTGACTTTCTCTTTCCTCAGGTAACTCCTCTTTTAATACATTCAAAATAATTCCTCCTGCTAGAAAAGCAAATAAGACTGCGATAAAGGTTTCTTTGATATTTGTTCCACTACCAACGACCCAACCTAAAATAATTCCTGCTGTTAATATCCAGCGTCCAACACGATCGTAAAGGTGCTTGTGATTTTCTCGCAAACCATAATCATTAACTAGAAAATGTAAAGCCATTGCTAAAGCAAAAAAGACTAAGTTTGCAATGTCAGTTTCTTCTCTATGTACAAGTAAATAGCCAATTAAAGCGTTGTAAATTGTAAATGAAAATATATGTAACCAAAAAACGTTTATAGTAGTAATATCCCCAATACCTTGCTTGGTTTGGAAATCACGGGACAATTTTGCTATACGTTCAAGCCCGTAAAAGACTGAAATTCCTATAAGAGCGACTACGTATACGTGATGCTCAAGATAAGAGAATATTCCCTGTTGTTGTTGTTCTAATACTGCTTGATGCTCGTTTAATTCTGGCAATATATGTACAAAAACATATGCAACTGAAACACCACTAGCAAAACTTAACCCACTGCTGCGAGGTATATTTGCAAGTTTAAGCTTGCCACAAAATAGATGCGTTATCCCTAGACAGATCCCTAATAACCCAGAAATTAGTAAATTAGAATTCAAAGCTATACTCACTAGCTATTTTCCTGAAACTTATATATTATAAAGAGTTTTGTGTATACTCCTAAATCAAATATTCTGTCCGCAGAATTAAAATCAATTGTTTATTAAATATCTTTAGGAATATATTTATAAGCGAAAAGACGAATAAAACTTTAACTATAGGCTGATTCAGTTGAAATATGTTTTTTATTAAGATGCTATCGTAGATTGGAAATTAGTCAAACTATCAACAAATATTTATATTTGCAAATAAATGTTTCTTTTAGCGAATATAAATTTTGTTTCCCTGTAGTTTAGTTTTTGTGGAGAAAAATTTTAATTTATGGAAGATAAGCAAGATTATCAGCAGAAGATGCAAGGACAGCTTGAAAATATACAAACTAAAATAGACGAGTTAAAAGTAAAAGCCTCTTTAGCAAAAGCAGACGCTAAAGATGCATATGAAGAGCAAATAAATATTTTAGGAATTAAGCAGCAGGAAGCACAAATGAAGTTACAGGAATTAACTTCCTCTAGTGAAAGTGCTTGGCAAGATATTAAAGATGGTATGGAAAGTGCTTGGAATGATTTACAAGGAGCCTTTAATAAAGCTGCAAGTAATTTCAATTAGTGTCAACAGATTTTATATCATCTATTGTAATTAATTTTCATTTTTGTTTTGATTTTTCGTAATTCAGGAGATTTAGGTATGAACCGTATTAATATTCGTCCCATCCGATTCATTTTTGCTGCTGTAGCTGGTTTAATAATTTTCTTTTCTAATGTCCTTCCAGCAGCAGCTATTGGAACCTCCAAGAGCGCTCTTAGTGAGGGTGAAACACAACTCAATGAGATCCAGAAGGAAACAGACAAGGTTGCTGGTAAAAGTTACCCTGCTCCTGGAATGAAAGAGACTCAAGCCAAGAGTCAGAAAGGTTTAAATGGAGTCCAAGGGGCAGCAAATAAAGATAAGATGTTAAGTCCTTCTGACTCAAGAAATGCAACTACAGTTAAGGAAGAAGTTGGAAATTTCTTAGAGAATTTGACTGGTAATAACTAAATATAAGTATTCTTCAGAAGATAAATGGTGTTTCTGATTTTACTGGATAGAAAGATATTATAGAGTAATAAAAAGCTAGTCTGATATAAATATCCAGAAATTAGCAACATAGAATTAATTTGTCGAGGATGACTTTTTATCCTCGACAAATTAATTATGCAAAGTAATTAAAAAAAACGACAATATGACTCAGATAAAAATATTTTAAAGTAGGATTGATAGAGTCGATAATGTTTGCAAAGTATTTATTTGCAAAGTTATTTATTTACAAAGTGTTTATATAAGTAAGTGGGTTTAATTAAATGTAGAATGGGTTAGCGTAACCCATCCTATCAAAGAGTTTCAGACTTGATAAAATAAATCATACATTATAAATAAATAATTACGCCTTCCTACTTAGTCTACCAAGACCAAACTCAACTTTCTTATCCATCAAGTTTAAATTAAAAGTTTGATATGTATACATAATTAATTATTCAAACATTATAAAAACCTAGCAAAAGTAGAAAAAATATATCTATCCTAGGATATAAAATATTTCTTTACGATATTACTTGCGACTGATTAGATAAACTTATTTCGTATGTTTAGATATGAAAAGATGAAGTTAATTGATAAACACAAGTTATGCGTAAGCTAAACATTGGTCTAACAGAAGAACAACGTCAAGGTGTTGTTAATTTATTAAACAGAGACTTGGCAGATGCCTATTTATTGTTAGTAAAAACTAAAAAGTACCACTGGGATGTAGTTGGTCCTCAGTTTCGTACCTTACACGAATTGTGGGGAGAGCATTACGAAACTCTAACCGAAAATATTGATTCTATTGCTGAGAGAACTCGTGCTTTAGGTGGTTATCCAGTAGGTACTATGAAAGGATTCCTTGAAATCACTTCTTTAGAAGAATCTCCAGAGACTTTGCCTTTAGCAACTCAGATGGTAGAGAAACTAGTAGAAGACCACGAACAGGTAATTCGTAATTTACGCGATCATATCGACCAGTGCAGCGATAAGTACCATGATGAAGGTACTGCTGATTTCTTAACTGGCTTAATGGAAGGTCATGAAGAGATGGCTTGGATGCTGCGTTCATTTATTGAAGGGGAATCACTTCAGGCTGATGGTGAGGAACCAAAAGCAAAATTTAAAACTCCTGTAGGCGTTTAATTTTTCATATTTCATCATACCACGATTCATAACTTGAATCTAAATTGAAGAATTGTAGAGGGGAATCTCGGTGCCTGATAATACAGCAAAACGCACAGTTTCGGCAGTTTTTAAGCAAGAAGAGCAAGTAAGTAAGGTTATTCAGCGTCTACTAGATAGAGGTGTTCCTCGCAATGTCTTCGACAGATCCCCTTGGGAGCATCGTATCTGTATGATGAGAAATAGCTTTCAGTCCCAGACCAGAGTTGCTGGTTTTATCTCCAATAAAGAGCCTCAGAGAACCTTCATCGAACGCTACAACAGGATATTAGATGAGACTGATGAGGATAATAAAGCCGAACAAGCTGTATGGGAAACTGTTCATCAGCAATATGAGGAAGATGAAAATGGAATCTGGTCAAAGGTGAAAGTAACTAGTTAGAAGGAAGTGGGGACATATCCCTGCTCTTTTTTATATGTAGGAAACCTATACATACAGTCTCCTTGACAGTATTTTTCCTATTTTTACTGCTTATTTTTAATACAAAGTATGCAGTTTAGTTCTGTGGTTGTAATTTCTTACCTCCGGCGCTTTAGTTAGGCGAATGAGTCGTTTGATTACCTCTATATTGACTATATTCACAACTTTTATTAGAAGATATTTTTTTATGCAAAGTAAAGAGTTTCGTCCAAATCCAGAACAGATTCCCGGACAACAATTAGAATATCCTGGCAAACAGTCAGACATGACCCCCCAGCCAGATAGCGATTTATCTAATTATCGCCCAGCAAACAAACTTGAAGGTAGAGTGGCTCTGATTACTGGTGGTGACTCAGGGATTGGTCGTGCAGTAGCGATCGCTTTTGCCATGGAAGGTGCGGATGTAGCAATTCTTTATAATGAGAATGATAGTGATGCTGATATTACCTGTGCTGCTATAGAAAAGAGAGAGCAAAACAGTTTGAAGATTAAAGCAGATGTCAGAGATTTTGAATCTTGTCATCAAGCAGTTGAGAAGGTTATAGAAAAGTTTGGAAAGCTGAATATTCTAGTTAATAATGCTGCATATCAAATGGTGCAGGAAAAGTTTGAAGATTTAAGCATAGAACAATTTCGTCGCACTATGGAGACCAACGTCTTCGGATATTTTTATATGGCAAAAGCTGCACTTCCTCATTTAAATAATGGTGATGTGATTATTAACACTGGTAGTATTGTTGGCAAAATTGGTAAAGAATTTTTAGTTGATTATGGTGCTAGTAAGGGAGCAGTCCATACTTTTACTAAATCTCTAGCGTTAAATTTAGCAGAACGCAATATTCGAGTCAATGCAGTTGTTCCCGGTCCTGTTTGGACTCCTAATATTCCAGCTACAATGCCGGAAAAAATGGTAGAAAATTTTGATACAGACCCTGCAATGAAACGTGCTGCACAACCAGAGGAACTTGCACCGAGTTATGTTTTTCTAGCTTCTCAAGATAGCAGTTTTATTACTGGTGCTTTGCTTGATGTTACCGGTGGACAACTTTCTAGTTAGTGAAGGTTAGTGAAGATTAGTAAAAACTACTTTCAGCTGGTGTAATGATGTAATATTAAGTTCGGAAAATCACTTACGATATAAAATTGTTAAAGTTATTGTATTTCAGAATCTCGGCGTTAATTTTATCGTAAGTCTTCAAGCGAGCGTCATATTACAAAAATTGGCAAGTCAAGAAAGATTCTTGTTCTGGAGATAGAACGCAGATTTAAAGAATGTAAATCTAAAGAGTAGAAAATAAACTTAATTTTATCAGGTTTGGGCGACGCAAACGAATGGATAAGCATTACGACATTATTATCATCGGTACTGGAGCTGGAGGGGGAACTTTAGCTTATGCTTTAGCACCAACTGGTAAACGTATTTTACTATTGGAAAGGGGAGACTATATTCCAAAGGAAAAAACCAATTGGAATCCAGAGAGCATATATATTGATGGACGTTATCGTACTGATGAGCGTTGGTTAAATTCTCAAGGGAATGAATTTAAACCCAATCTCTATCATCGAGTTGGAGGTAGTACTAAAGTTTATGGTGCAGCGTTATTACGTATGCGATCCCAAGACTTTGAAGAATTATATTTTCCTGGTGGAGTCTCCCCTGCTTGGTCTTTAAAATATGAAGACTTTGAACCATACTATACTCAAGCTGAAAAAATCTATAAAGTTCATGGTAATCGAGGGGAAGACCCAACAGAATCTCCCACAGATAGTGGTTATCCTTATCCAGCATTACCCCACGAACCACGAATTCAAGAAGTTGCCAAAAAGCTGGAGAAATCTGGTTTACATCCTTTTTCTCTACCAATGGGGATCGACCATAACGACAGTAATCCATCTATAAGTCCTTGTATAAGATGTGATACCTGCGATGGTTATCCCTGCTTAGTAGGTGGTAAAGCTGATGCTCAAACTTGTTGTGTAGATAAAGCAATCGAGTATGAAAATGTGACTTTACTTGTAGGAGCAGATGTTAAGAGTTTAATTGTAGAGGACAATTGCCCTCAGCAAGTCAGGGGTATAGAAACATTATTGGAGGGGAAAAAGGAAGTATTTAGTGCTGATATTGTTGTATTAGCTTGCGGTGCAATTAACTCCGCTGCATTACTTTTACGCTCTGGAAATAGCCAGCATCCCAATGGTTTAGCAAATTCATCGGGAATGGTAGGACGTAATTTCATGAAGCATAACGCGACTAAGCTTTATGGAATTTCTCCAGAACTGAATGAGACAGTTTTTCAAAAGACTTTAGCAGTTAATGATTTTTATTTTGGTTCTCCACAAGACTCTCATCCATTAGGTCACGTCCATTTGATGGGTAAACATAAGTGGGAGATGATGCGACCGGATTTCCCTAAGTGGATACCCCAGGGTTTATTAAAAATTTTAGCCCGTCATTCTGTGGATTGGTGGGCACAAAGCGAAGACATTCCCAGTTTAGATAATTACATTGAAATTGATTCCCGAGGACAAATAAAGGTTAATTATCAACCGAATAATACTCAGACTCACAAAATTTTAAAACTTAGATTTAAAGAAAAACTTAGACAAGCTGGTTTTCCATTAATATTGGAAGCACCAATACCATTAAATATAATGAATCATCAGGTTGGAACTTGCAGATTTGGTAGGGATCCTCAAAAAAATGTATTAGACCTGAACTGTCGCACCCATGATATAGATAATCTCTACATAGTTGATTCAAGTTTCTTCCCCTCAATTTCTGCGGTAAATCCCACACTAACAATAGCTGCAAATGCTTTAAGAGTAGGGGATCATTTAAAAGAAAGATTAAATGCCGTTTCAGAAACTACAATAAATACAGCATTGCTGGGTGAGAAAAAATGATTAAGTCTTGGATGGTAATTGCAGCCGTAATATTTATTGTTGCTATGGGTAGTAATATAATTAGACCAAAAGATATTAAATGGTTTAAAAGACTGCGTCGTCCTGAATGGCTGACCTTTGAAAAGCTGATTCCTGTAATTTGGACTCTAGTTTTTATTTGTGGAGGTTGGTCTGCTTATATTGTTTGGGAGCAAAATCCCGGAATATCCCAAACTTGGTTTTTAATGGCTTTTTATCTTCTACTAGAAATTGTTATTATTGCTTTCACGCCGGTTACTTTTTGGTCTCATAATCTGAAATTAGGAGCTATTATTGGCGGGATTGGTTTTATATTAGGAATAATACTGACTCTAATAATTTTATCAATCAACTTTTGGGCAGCAATGTTATTGTTACCCTATTTAATTTGGAGTCCTATTGGCACATACACTACCTGGAAAATGCATCAAATTAATACTGAAGATGTTTGGTAAAAATTGTGAGTTTTAATTTTTAAGTTTTAATTTTTAGATTTTAATTTTTAAGTTTTAATTTTTTTGCTAAAAAATAGCAGATGGACTTATATTGCAATACGGTTTAGTTAATACCAATTTCCTAAAATAGCGTGATACATTGCTCCCTAAATTCTCTTCTTCTAGGAAGAAAAGTCAGAAAAGTATCTTTAGCAAGTATAGATAAAATTGGTATAAGAATATTGTAGATTGGGTAGAGCGATGACATATGGGTGTTTCCTGAAAGGGAGGTGTTACCCAAGTTTACTGTTGATAGTGTTGGTTTATGGCAAAGGCACCTGACGGGGCAACAATTTAATATTATTGTAAAATTATCTTGAATCTTTGGAATTTTTAATTGCTTTGGTGCAAGCATAATCATATTCTTACAATACTCAATCCAATCAGACATAACAAAGAATATTATGAATACAGAGATATCTACTGCTTGGAAAAGAGTCCAGATAATGATAGACGGTTTTATTGCTCTATTACCAAGTATAATATTGGCATTAATAGTTTTTACAGTATTTTTTTTGGCAGCTAGAGTAGTAAAAAGGTTAGTTAAAAAATTAACTCGTAATCGTCGCAATGCTCGTAATTTAGGATTAGTTTTAGGAAGATTAGCCCAGGGTGTGATAGTTTCCTTGGGTTTATTTATTTCTTTAACAATAGTTATTCCCTCCTTAAAGTTAGGAGATTTAGTTCAATTATTAGGAATTAGTGGAGTTGCAATCGGTTTTGCTTTTCGGGATATATTACAAAACTTTTTGGCTGGTATTTTAATATTACTTAATGAGACTGTTGATATTGGAGATCAAATAGTATTTAAAAACTTTGAGGGGACAGTAGAAAATATTGAAACAAGGGCAACTACTATTAGGACTTATGATGGTCGGAGAATTTTTATTCCCAATTCCGAATTGTTTACCAACTCTGTTACTGTTAATACGGCTTTTGAAAATCGGCGTATAGAATACGATTTCGGTATCGGTTATGGTGATGACATTAATTTAGCAAAACGACTGATTTTAGAATCTATTCAGGAAACTAAGGATATTCTTCAACAACCAGCTCCTGATGTAATATTGGTCGATCTAGCAGATTTCACAGTAAAAATTCGTGCCCGTTGGTGGATTACACCACCAACCCGTGCTGATTTATTAGATTCTCGGGATGCAGTGCTGACAAAGGTGAAAAATAAACTGACAGCAAATGGTATCGATCTACCTTTTCCTACCCAGCAAATCCTCTTTCACGACCAAACTGAAGAAATAGATGGAGACAGATTACAGCAGCGAGAAGGTTGGCCATCTACGGGGGGGTATGAAACTCCTAAATCTAGTAAAATTGGAGATTATCTGCAACAATTGACTCAGGCAACGGTGGAAAAAAATCTCAAAAATCGTGAATGAAAATAGTGTTTGTATTTTACCTTGCTGTTGTGGTAAGGATTTTAAAATGTGTTCTTTGAGAGGTTTTTTTGAGAAAACCAAGATTTGGGGGATTCTCCCCCAAACCCCCTCCAAATTGTTGGGTTGGTAGTTTGCTAAGGGAACTTTGCGGGTTGTTTGTGAAAAGAAAAAGTTTCTTCTCCCCCTGCTCCCAACCGCTTCCTCTCTTTTGGTTCACATTCCCTGCCTGTCCTTACCCGGCAATTTTGGCTTTCACGAGTACTAGGTGTGGATGAAAAGATTTAAGTATGGTTTGCTGATTTGAGTTAATTAATTAGATTCTTCAATTGCTCGATTCAGGTTCCATGCAGCACTTATTAATGCTAAATGTGTAAAACCTTGGGGAAAGTTACCTAATGCTTGACCGGAAGAACCTGTTTCCTCTGCATACAGTCCCAAATGATTTGCATAGCTCAACATTTCTTCAAATACTAATCGAGCTTCCTCGAGTAAAGTTGGATCTACTTTTCCTGCACGAGTTAGAGCTTCTACTAACCAAAAACTGCAAAGATTAAAAGTTCCTTCGCTATTTTCTTGTTGTTTCTCGCTATCTTTTGAAGTGTAACGATATACCAAACTATTTGATACTAAACCACCTTCCCGTGGAGGTTTTCTAATAGCATCAAGGGTTTTTAATATTCTAGGATCGTTGGGGGACATGAAGAAGATTAAAGGCATGATCAAATTACCTGCATCTAATCTTGTACTTTCGTAATACTGTACAAAAGCTTGTTTTTCCTCGCTCCAGCCTTGGGAGATAATCTCTTGATAAATCTGGTCTCGTACTTTTAACCATCTTTCTCGATTAGCTGGGAAAGAGCGCTTTTGGGCTAAACGCAGACCCCGGTCTAATGCTACCCAGCACATTAATTTTGAGTAAACAAAGTGTTGCTTTTCATCCCGGGTTTCCCAAATACCGTGGTCTTTACGATTCCAGTTATCACATACCCAATCGAGATATTGCTGCAACTTAGTCCACAGATCGTATGAAATGGGATATCCATATTTGTTGAATAGATATACTGCATCCATCAATTCACCGTAAATATCAAGTTGCAATTGTTGATAAGCTGCATTTCCTATACGTACTGGAGAAGAACCTTTATATCCTTCTAAATGTCCAAGAACTTCTTCTTTAATTTCAGCCCGTCCATCGATACCATAAACTATTTGCAAAGGTCCACTTTGTTCTACTTCGTGACATAGGGATTCTACCCAACCTATAAACTTTGCAGCTTCTTGTGTAAAACCAATTCGCAACAGTGCATACAAAATGAAAGCAGCATCGCGAATCCAAGCATAACGATAGTCCCAGTTTAACTTACCACCCATTTTTTCTGGAAGGCTAGATGTAGGGGCAGCAATTATTGCTCCTGTTGGTTCGTAGGTGAGTAATTTTAAGACCAGTGCAGAACGCTCTACGGTTTCTCGCCATCGACCCCTATAGTTACATTGAGATATCCAAGTACGCCAATATTTAACGGTATGTTCAAATAAATCCTCCGTTTCGTTTGGTAATAGAGATAAGGTAATATCTGAACTTTTACCTGATGAACCTTTACCTAAATCTTTATCTGAACTGTTATCTAAATTTGTTTCTATTGACCGCAGAACAAAAACTGCTGTTTCTCCAGCTTTGAGGGTAAATTCAGCCATAACTCCCATCTCATCTTCTTTCAGTGGAAGTTCTGTGGATAGTGCCAATGTCAGATTTGCTGACTTAAAATATACCCCATTTTCTACTAACTTAATATCTGGGCGATCACGTGCATAATTGAATGCAGGATAACACTGCATCCGAAATTTCATGCTACATCTGACTGCACTAACCTGTCTGACTAACCAGTGATATCCACGTTCTTTTTCAGACAAGCCAACGGGCATAAAGTCAATAATTTCCCCGACTCCACATTCAGCTAAGAAACGAGTTACCAGGACATTTGTTTCGGGGAAATAAAACTGTTTGTGAGTAACATCATTAACTTTAGGTGCAATTTTGAAATATCCACCTTTGTTTTCATCCAGAATTGCAGCAAAAATACTAGGTGAATCATGGTTAGGAAAGCAAAACCAATCGATAGAGCCATTTAAGCCTACTAAGGCTGTGGTGTACATATTACCAATAATGCCGTAGTTTTCGATTGGTTGATATCCCATAGCTATTTATTTCAAAACCTAAGTTTTTATGGTTAGTGAGAACTGAAAAGCTCTGTACAGTAAATTAAGAGCAAACACAATTATTAGTTGGATAGAAAAAATATTTCTTTAATGAACTTTAATTTAAGCTTGTGTCCATAATTCTTGAATTTTTCCAGGTAGAAAATCACTAATTTCTTGGACTCTTTCTTGAGATAATTCTTGTTTAGTGGCAGCAAAAACAGCTTTAATTACATTAACACCATTATTACCTGCGGGCATTCCTCCTTCTCGCTCTATGCGGGTGATGAATAGATTATCATCAATACCCCAAGGAGCAGATTTATCAAACTTAGGACGAATTTTACTTAGCCAAGCAACTAGAGGATTGCTATCTTTCCATAAGTCAGCAATCTCATTTTGTAAAGCCTTGTTATTTGTTGATACAGCTTCTTTGTGTAATTCAGATTCTACGCCTTCAATAGTCTCTCTTGGCATTAGATCCCGCATAGTACGGTAGACAATCTCTGTCAAATCTCTAGCTTCATATAGGTCGCTGAGATTAGCACTTTTCATGATTTTTTCTAGAAAAGGTATATTGTCTTGGGCAATATCTGTCGTAGACATATTTATCCCTGATATTTTAAGCTTGAAAAATAAACATTAGTTCATAGCTATAGTATTACGAAGACTAATTAAGTACATCATTCACTAGGAGAAAATATACCTATTCCTGAAGTTAATTATTTGATCTATCTAAAGATTGAACTCTCTTCGGGAGAGATAAAACCCACATTCTGCACTTCACTATGTAATACGTAATGATTATGATATTTGAGCAATTTGAAAAATACAAAAACTGGTGATATTTAAATCTATCTTTCCATACTTTTAGGTAAAGTAATAGTAAATAAACTTCCCTTACCTAGTTCAGATCTCACATCAATATTTCCTTGATGGGCTTCCACGATACATTGGGATAAGTATAATCCCAAACCGCTACCAGAATTTTTGTGCTTACCTTGCCGAAATCTATTAAATAGCACTGCTTGCTCTTTTTCAGAAATACCGGTTCCTGTGTCTTGAACTTCTATACTCACATATGTTGCGGTTGATTGTAAGTATATATTAATAGAACCCGTATCCGTGAACTTGATGGCATTACCTATGATGTTAGTCAAAACTCGCCGTAATTCGATGCGATCGCCGATTAAAATATCTGTGCTATTATTCTCACTTTCATCACTGGGATCGCTTTGGGACTGGTCTTTTACACTAAAGGATATCCCTAATCCTTTTTCTTCAGCTAAAGCTTCTAGTTGTTGAATTACATCCTTAAGTAACTCATGAATATTACAATTAGCAAAATTTAAATTTTTACACCCAGCTTCGTGTCTATAAATTTCCAGCAAATTATATACCATGTGCAGTAAATCATCATTACTGGAAATCATGCTATTGACGATCTCCTGGAAATCTGGTGTTACTTCACAGAATCTCCCTTCACCCATTAACTTTAATATTCGATTGGAAGCGACTAGGGGGATTTTTAAGTCGTGGGTGAAACGGGAAACAAAGTCCTGACGCAAATTAGTCATGCGATCGCGCTCATCTATACTATGCTTCAAACGAAGGAGCGATCGCACTCTTGCTTGCAGTTCATGTGGGTCTATTGGTTTGCGAATAAATTCATCAGCTCCTATATCTAAACCCATTACAGCGTCTGATTGTTCGTGGGCTGTAATTAATAAAATAGGTATAAAAGATAAGTTTTGATTTCGTCGAATACGACGGGTAAATTCATAACCGTCGATATCCGGCATCATTATATCTAATAATATTAAATCTGGTGTTAATTCTTCCACCATGGATAAGGCGGCTTTACTGTCTTGCTCTAATACAAGTTCATAGCCTTCATCTTCTAGTACAGAATCGATAACAAGTAAGTTATCATAAATGTCACCCGGTTCACTGGTCACGCTCAGGTTGCCGCCGCTGTGTTCGACGAGCTGCTTGGCGTAACAGCGTAACTTTAACGGGTCAGCCAATGCTCAAAGGACAAAAGGTAATTGTTCCTGGAGACATCAGTTCAGCCGCTTT
>JBCCDM010000027.1:0-24383 GCA_039030795.1 Cyanobacteria bacterium P01_A01_bin.84 | reverse complement strand
ATCTCTTCTGGTTAACTGATAAATGTTGCTCTAACCAGTTTTCTATATCTACTACGACTTTTGGATAACACAAATCATTTTGAATTTCATGATAAGCTCCAGGGTATTCTATTAATTCTTTATCGGGAAAGTTTACTTTTTGTAGTAATTTATAACTAACTTCGATTGGTGCAACTTCGTCTGCATCTCCGTGAAGAATTAGTAAGGGTAATTTTAAAAAAGGAATCTGATTATTCACCCATTTTGTGGTTTTCATAAATTCTGTGGATAATCTAGCACTACCTAGTCTATGACGTAGATCATCTTCAGCATAAGTTGCTAAAACATCTTTATCTCTGGTAGATTTGCTTAAGTCTATCCCTGTGTTCAAAGTAAATGTGGGTATTATTTGTGATAGTACTTTACCTATGAAGAGTTTGATGGGGGATACTCCTACTTTTCCTACAGCTGGTGCTAATGTAATTAAACCTGATAATAATGATAATTCTTGCGGCGATAACCGCAGAATATAATCAAGACTAATTAACCCTCCCAAGCTGTGACCAAATACAAATAAGGGAATTTTTCCTTCCTTCTGGGTGACTAATTGTACAAATAATTGCAAGCTTTCTCGGTAATCATTCCAATCATTAATATGACCTCTCAAGCCAGGAGAACGTCCATTACCAGGGAGGTCGAAAGCATAGATTGCGTAATTTTTGGGGATTAAATGCTTAATTATATTTTGATATAAATTACAGTGACCCCCTAAACCATGAACGATAATTAATGCTGCCCGTACTTGATTTTCAGGATACCAGCTTTGATAGTAAAGTTTTAAACTAGAGCCACCCTGAAAAAAATCTTCATGATGTTGCATGATGGCGTCTCTTGTGTTGCACTAAGTTATTTTAAAGTTCTTTATATCATGTTGAAGGTAAATTTTAATTTTAATTTTGACCTGGCGCGATCGCTCTAACTTACCAAGACCATATATTAAAAAGATAATAGACATCTCCGGCATTCATAATGTAGAGACGTTAAATTTAACGTCTCTAGGTGGGTTTCAGATTGTATGTTTAATTTATGGAGATGTCTATAACCAAAGCTTGGGATTTAATCTCAAAAATTCTGATCAAACCTTTTTAATGAGCTGGGATACTTGAGCATATATTGAACCTACATTAGGGTCACGTTGGATGGCATCTTGGTAACGCTGTGGTAAATTAGAATCTTGATCGTGTGCGGGTACAACCTCCTTAGCTTCTTTCAAAAGCGAGTTAATTTGTTCTGAAGATACAGGTTCTTTAGCAAACAAAACTTCATCAACTTGAACAATAAATTTAGACATCGGACTTAACCAGCTAAACCATTCATGTCCAATAACTAATCGTAAAAATTCACCATTAGATTGAATGGATCCATGTACTTGTTCATAAGCAACACGTTCTGAATCTAACAATGCTTTGTGAAGACGCAGTAATTGTTGACGTAATTCCTTCAGGTGTTTGAGTGTAGCATCTGAATTATTTGCAGACATCGAGTAATGATGACAATAAACACTTTTTCTATCTTGTCACATCTCTCCTACTTGCTGTAACGTATATTGTTTCGGAAGAGACTAAGGATTTAGCTATTAAACTTTTAAGCTTTTTTGTATCATTTCTTCATTTTTGGAAAAGCCTACTGTAACAGCTTTACCATCTTTGATAAATAAAGGACGCTTCAATAACATTGCATCCTCAGCAAAAGCTTCAATCCACTGCTGGTCATCCCAAGTTTTCCTTTCTTCACCTAAAGCACGGTAGGATTGACCGCTTGTGTTACGCATAGGTTTTGAACCTAAAGACTCAACCCAGTTCGCAATCATCTCTAAGCTTGGTGGACTTTCTTTGAGGTTGATAAACTCATAATCAATACTATTGTTTTGCAGCCACTGAAAAGCTTTTTTACAGCGATCGCAGTTAGGAATACCGTAAACTTGAATTGACATCAGACTTAATGGGGATTGAGAAAGGAACAATTATTCTGTAACCTTAAGCTGATATACCTAAATTTATTACCCAATGTCAAATGTCTCCTAAAGATAAAAAAGATAAGAATACTATTAACATCGATCCAGCAACGGTAGTCCTGATTGGAGGTGTTTTAATACTTCTACCTCTACTGTTTACAGGTTTCTTTTCCCAGTAATACTCTATTCTCTACTAATCGGTAGTTCTAACCAATCACCCAATTCAGTAGCTAACCAGTCCAATTCAGGCGAAGTAATGCTCTTTTGAGTGACGTCAAGCATATTATGGATATTATTAGTATTCCCAATTTCATATTTGCGCGTTCCTGACCAGACAATTAATCTGGGTGGTATTTCTGGTTTCCCTTTCGCACGTTTATTAATAGTGCGACCAACTATTTCCACTTTACAGATATTTTGTCTTTGACTCGGATGAGGTCGAGAATATTTCAGACCAAATAACTCATAAGTTAGAGAGATTTTTTTTTCATCAATACAGAGACGAGTATATCCAAGTAAATTAAATAAAAAATTAAGTAATAATAAAATACCAACTCCCACATGAATCAAAGGGAATACCAGAAATAAAACCATACCAGAAGTGCTTAAAATTATTGTTCCTACAATAGATAGCCACAAAATAGCAAACATACCTGAAGCTAAAGTTCCAATACTTAAACCAGCAGGAGGTATGATTATTTCTATTTTTTTTGGATTTTTCTTTAAGTGAATTTTGCTACCTACTGGCTTACTGATAGCAGTATTTGAATATATATTTAGATTTGAATTTAGATTTAAATTTATATTTGTAATATTTGTAGGGTTCAAAAGTTCTTCTAGAGCTGCTTTTGCTGACTTGGGACGACGTTTGCGACTGGGCTGAATTAACCACTTTAACCAGTGAGTAAATTCTGATGAAAGGTGAACAAATTCTTCAAACTTAATCTCGATATCATCTTCGAGCAAATCCGCAGGATGGGTTTTTGTCAGTAGATAAATTAAAGTTGCACCCAAAGCGTATAAATCGGATACTGGTGTTGCCCGTCCGCTAAACTGTTCTGGTGGCATATATCCATAGGTTCCCACTACGGTCATGGTTCCACCCGGTTGAATCAAATTATTTTTTACTGAGCCAAAATCAACCAAATACACTTCTCCTGGAGAATTACCCGAACGCTCTCCGAGTAGAATATTACTAGGTTTGATATCGCGGTGAATTACGGGTGGTTGTTGTGTATGAAGATATACAAGTACTTCTAAAATGGCTTTGCCGATTTGTTTAACGTCAGCTTCATTAAAAGTGCGTCCTGCTTGTAGATGCGCTTCTAGGGACTTGGCTGGAATATAATTTTGTACGATCGCAAAGCTTTGAGAATTAGGTAAAATAACTTTAAATGAGTCAAGATAGCTGGGAATTGCTGCGTGAGAAAGCTGCTGGAGAATTTGAGCTTCTCTTTCAAATAACTTTAAATCTTGCCATTCAAAATCGTCACCAAAACTGAGGAGTTTAACAACTACCAAATTTTGGGTCTCTAAATCCTTTGCAAGCAGAGTTTTACGTCCGGGATTTTTTCCTAATTGCTCTTGAATCTCGTAGCGTTCCTGCAATAATTGCTTTATCATCACAGCGACCTATGAATACTTGTTATTTTCCCTACATCTAGTATGGCAATCATAGCTTTCGATTGCCAATACGAAAGGGATAATAACTAAATAACCTGAGTTCGGGATAAGCTGAAACCCTTATTCAATCATTGCTTGATTTAGGGATATGTCAACGTGTTTGTGTTGTTTCAGCTATTTAAAGTTAAATAAACCTTCTTAAACCGAACTGACGTTAAATACATCTAGCAATTAAATTTTTACGGATCGATTTACTGAAATTGACCTTCTTGCCCGCAATTCATCTCAACACTGACAGGACTTAGACAAAAGTAACGTAATCCAGTTCGAGACGTTAGCTGCGCTACACTACGTGAATGCTCCGCATATCCGTGTTTGATAAGGATAGAGTTTATGCTTTCCTACACGTAGTGACCGTCGCTTCAGACAAAACTTCGTTACGTAAGTCCTGACCGATTCAAAGAATACGGTGTGAGATGAATTGCGGTTGAGGTAAAAGTATAAAAGTAATATAGATGGTTAGGAAAACACACAGCTTTGAGGTTAGGATGTTTTTTCAATAAGAAGGAAGAATTGGGGGATTCTCCTACTTTGTTCCTCCTGCGAAGGACGACTACTTCTCCCAAATTCTTTCCAGATAAGAAGTATTCAGATGTTTTAATATATATCGGTAATGCTATACATGGAAATATATAAACATAGCTGAAAATTCTAACACTGACTTAATCCGCGAAATTTATTTACATATAACCTTTTAAGGCTAAAGCAATAATTGTCAGTTGAGTAAATAAAAGCAAAGAAAAAATTATGATAAGATTTTTCTTATTTTTAACAGATGACGATTTTTGCTCTATTTTTAGTTGTTCTTTGAGAGAGGTAATTTCTTTTTGGAAAGCCTCAATTTGAGTACTACTATTTGTAACTTTTTCTTCTAGAGGTATTATCTTTTGCTGAAATTTCTCAAATTCAGTAGCATTATTTGATATTTTTTCTTTTAATAATGTTGACTCTTGCTTGAGACTTTCAAGTTGAGTAGTATTATTTACAATTTCTTCTTTTAGAGGTGTTATTTCTTTCTTGAAAGATTCAAGTTGAGTAGTATTATTTGCAATTTCTTCTTTTAGAGGTGTTATTTCTGTCTTGAAAGATTCAAGTTGAGTAGTATTATTTGCAGTTTTTTCTTTTAGAGGTTTTATTTCTTGCTTGAGAGTTTCGAGTTGAGTAGTATTATTTGCAGTTTCTTCTTTTAGAGGTTTTATTTCTTGCTTGAGAGTTTCGAGTTGAGTAGTATTATTTGCAGTTTCTTCTTTTAGAGTTGTTATTTCTTGCTTAAGAGCTTCAACATTTTCTTGTTGGTCTTTAGCTTTAGTCGCAAAACCTTTAGATGTTTTATTAGCTGATGGGTTTTTAGGCATTTCAATACTTTTTCTATTACTCAAAATATGCTTACTAAGCTTGCTATCAAACTAAGTATCTTTAACCAGAATAGTTACAATTATGCTCTCGCTTGACTGATTCCTTAATTGGGATATCGTATTTTTGGGAATTCGCGATCGCTAATAACTATGACTAACTTTCAGTGTAGCGATGTATATCAGTATAGGAAGTTTCATGGAAAACCTTTCATTTAATTATAAAAATTATTTACTGTGAATTTCATGGGAGCAAAAAAGATATTTACTATATAGCGATCGCAAAAAATTAGGAATTACGCAACAATGTAAATTTTTCATTACACCGTATTCTTGGAAAACTAAATATCTGCTAGGCATAAATCTTATAGAGTAGAGACCTTTTATAGAAGGTCTCTACTCTACATTCTTTTTCCGCAGATAACTAATTTATTTCAAGTCCAGCAACGCTATAGAACTTGTATTATATTACTCTATTCAACTCTGCACCACTTAGAGCTAAATTCATGTCACCGGAAGTGCTGGCTTTAAAACCAAAACTAACGGATTGACCTGGTGCAATTGATGGATTCCAAGCAGCATTCTGAACGACATATTGCTTTCCTTGATGACTTTCAATACTACCATTCCAGATTTCTTTAATCTCAAAAGGAGCTTTAAATTCTAATTCCCAATTATTAATAGATTCCTTACCCTCATTGGTAATTTTGACATTGCCTATAAAGCCATCATCCCATTTATGGACTACAGAAAGATTGACATCTTCTTGTATGTTATTAGCTCCTCCACTAGGGTTCAGACTATCTACTGGAGTAGTAGGTTTACCTCCTCCATTCGGCTCATTAGGAACAGCTGGTTTGATAGGATCTGGCTCATTAGGAACAGCTGGTTTGATAGGATCTGGCTCCTTGGCAATAGCTGGTTCGATAGGATTACTACCACCTCCCTTTAGATTAGTACCCGGAATTTTGCTTAATGCATTTCCACCAAATTCCTTAGTCATACGTGCAAGAGCACCAGTGAAAGCAGCATTATAGTCTAAAGCCACTTCGTTGGCTATGAAGTCAGTACGTTTATCTTGATAAGCATTATCATTTGGTGCAGTAGGACCCCCTACTAATGCTCCGTAGAGAACGTGTTTATTAGGATTGGAGTCACTAATATTCCTAGTTCCCGATGCTGCCCGATGATGCGGATTTTTAGGAGAATTTTCGCCAAAACCCACCATGTAACTGAAATTTTTGGGATTATCTCCCAAAATGTAATCAATCTGCTTTTCGGAGAATTTTGTGTAGAGTCCACCTTTATCCTTAACTGTGTCACCATACACCCCTGCTAAAAAGGCTGTGTTTGCTGAATAGCGGAGGGAAGCCCACCTGCTCAACCAGGCTAAACCACCACTAGTTTTCTTAATACTGCCATTAGGCTTAGCCCAGTTGTCTAACCAGTTTTCTACACCCCTTTTATATTTATCTTTGCCTGTTTCTTGGGCTAATAGAATCCCGGTTCCAGGGGACTTATTATCCCAGTCATGAGTCCACCCTATACCACCTTGGTATTTTTCTGCCTTTTCTAAGTATTTGGTGTCACTCTTACCAGCAGCCTTGATAGCTTTATGTACCCAAGCAGCACCCCAAGCAAGTTCATCTTTATAGCCACTCCGAGAAGTATAGAAGGGCTTCGCAGCAGGTATGGAATTAGAGTAAGTACCTTGATGTTGATCCGCAAAATCATAAAGTTGCTTCGCTTTGTTTAAGAGTTTGTCAGCATAAGCTTTATTCGTCGGACGGAAAACTATAGAGGCAGAAGCTAGTGCTGCTGCGCTTTCTCCTGCTAAGTCTGAGCCAGGATTTTTGGCAGTTATCTTAAAGGATGGACGAGCCATTTTCATGTCCTCTGGCGCTCCCCAAAAATCATGATCGGCTTTACCGTCACCTACCTGACCCCAAAACACATCATCTTTGGTGGTTGCAGTTCCTTTATCATCATAGGCTTTGAGAAGGTAGTCTGTTCCCCACTTGATATTATCGAGAGTTTCATCAAGTTGACCAACTTTCTTATAGCCGTCACGATATTCTTCTACACCCCAACTGAGCATTGTCATTGAGGCTGCCATGGGAAACCCAAATTTGACATGATCCCCTGCATCGTAGTAGCCACCTGTTAGATCCCGACCAACATCGGCTCCGTCTTTAAGGGCAGAATCACCACGCCAAGGAAGAGGATTATTTTTAGGTAAATCACCAGAACGTTGGGCTTTATAGAAAAGGTTAGACTTTTGTAGAGCTTCACCGTAATTGATCTTATTTTTCATGAGGTTAAATAGGGAAGAAATAAAGGGTAAATGAATAGAGCTTATACTGACTCAAAAAATGTTTACTACATATTAAGGAAATAAGGACGTTTCACTCAGTTTGTCTTTATCACCTGAATTGGTCAGATTCTTTTTCCTGTTTGGTATTAACTCGGGTTGCTAGTTATAAGTCGATCCCCCTAAATCCACCTGACTAGGGGGACTTTGAGATATTTTCTCTGATGATCTAAGAAAGATTTTGAGTTAGTTTCTCCCCTTACTAAGGAGTTTATTACTCCACAATACAAAGTCATGGAAAACCATCAAACTCCATCAAATTTATGACTAGCAACTGACGTTATAACTACTCGGTAGTTTTAGAGATGTTCAAATTTGTAAAATCTTAAAGTGCCCTGTGGGCTCAATTTTTTCATTGGGACTGCCCTTCTATAGTTCCGCTTGTAGATTTCTAATCCACAAGGACTGACTTCTGATTTATATTTTCCATGGGTGGAATCAAACATTGATTTCGCCCATCTTGATTTTGCCTATTTTATTGAGTAAAGCAAAAATGGCAGATACTACCAGGACATTTTAATTATTGAAGATGCATTCTCTGGTAATCATTTTTACCCAATTAATAGGTGTTGAAAGACTTTATGCTTCGACAGATAATCTAAAAAAATTAAAGGTTTACTAATATACAAACTTTGACAATAATATAAGCCAAACATTGTAATTAGTAGCACTCAGTATAGCACTCGATAAACTGATTGTATATACTTTGACTCAATACAAAATAGCTAGTGAGACACTTCAGAAACAGTCTACTACATACAGCATAATAAAATCTACCAGGTTAGATTGACTAATTAACTTTTCGCATAATATGAAAAGTTAATATTACTCTACTGCCACTAATAACTGATAGCTAAAAGCGCTTTAATAAACTCCGGTAGAGCAAATGCTGCTTGATGAACATCTGGGTTATAGTAACGTAAATTATGTTCTTTAACAAACTTTGCTACTTTATCTTGGTCTAAATCTTTTACAGGATGGGCTCCTTGTTTGGAACAATAAGTTAAACTCCACATACCTGTTGGGTACATGGGAATAAATACCAAGTAACAATGCACTGAATCAACTCCAAATACTTGCTTAAGACATTTATTCAAATCAACAAAAGCTTTTTGATGAAATATTGGGGATTCGCTTTGTACTGTTACTAATCCACCAGGACGTAAGCAGCGATATACGTCTTCATAAAATGACTTGGTAAATAATCCTTCAGACGGACCTACGGGGTCAGAGGAATCAATGATAACTAAATCATAGAAATTATCCGCAGCATCTTTAACAAATTTTATGCCGTCATCTATGAGTAAATTTAATTTAGGGTGGTCTAATGCTGAGGAAATTGTAGGTAAAAATTGTTTTGATGCTTGCACAACAACTTCATCAATTTCCACCATCGTAATTTGCTCAATTCCTGGATGTCGCACCAATTCCCGAATAGTACCACCATCACCCGCACCAATAACTAACACATTTTTGACACCAGGGCTGGTCAACATCGGTACATGGACAATCATCTCATGATAAGCCGCCTCATCAGCTTCAGTACACATCACCATGCGGTCAATAGTCAACATTTTTCCCCTATCGTGAGTATCAAATACTTCCACTGTTTGATAAGGAGATACCTGATGAAATAAGCGATCGCCTTTAATGCGAATTGATATAGCAAATTTTCCATTGCTATCTGTGACCCATTCTTGGGAGTTGATTTGACCTAGTTGTTCTGATGCGACCATTATTTAGATGCGGGTAAAAATGTCAGTGTACCAGGGATTAAGTATATGTTTTTAAGTATTTATATTCAAGGGTTTGCTTCAATCCTTCATAAGTAGTTTCTTGAGAAGAAGAATTATGTTGTAAAAATAGTAATGTTGAAGAATTCAAACAGTTTGGATCTTTGGATCTTAGATATTAAGTAGGGGGAGTGAAAATATGGTTAATTTAGAAGCTGAAGATCGTAAACAACTAATAACCCTCCTGAAAGATTTACCCGAATTAGCTACAGAGCGATCGCGTCAGCAAATGTTGGAATTAGCAGATTTAAAGCAGTTGCTACCAATGATGGATATTTCTGGTACACGCTTTGTAGCAGTAAGTGAAATAGTCAGCTATTTGTCTAATTACGGGCGTTTAACTTATAACCATGAAGCATTGGGACTGTTCTTAAATACTTTGAAAGGCTCGGTGGGAATGCAGCAGCAACAATTTTTAGACAGGCTGCTCACCAAATATGACATGATGACCCCTATTGCCACATTACCTGCAATCAATGACTGGCGAGGAAGCGAAACTGTAGCAGATGTATTCGAGAAAATTATTGGAGAAAAGACTTTACGCCCAATTTCATTTTTACAGCAGGGGCTTGAGGTTTCTCGCTCAGTTGCTTATATTGGGGTACGAAATAGCCAAGAATCCTGGTCAGGTACGGGATTTCTTGTGACTAGAAATTTGTTATTAACTAATAACCACGTTTTACCTAGTCCAGATTTGCGATCGGGTACAATTTTTCGTTTTAATTATGAGGAGAATTTCCAAGGGGAAGCTCAAACAACTGATGAGTATCGTCCTAAGTCTAATGGAATTTTTCACACCAATAAAGCTCTTGATTACACCTTAGTTGAAATTGAAGGGGAACCAGGGCAAAAATGGGGTTGCTTACCATTAATGATGTCGAGAGAAATTAGACGCGATAACCGAGTCAATATTATTCAACACCCACTAGGTCAACCAAAGCAAATTTCTCTTCAAAATAATTTTGTTCAATATGTAGGCGGTAATGTAGTGCAGTATGTGACCTCTACTTTACAAGGCTCATCTGGTTCTCCAGTGTTTAATGATGCTTGGGAGGTTGTTGCTTTGCATCATGCGGGAGGTAATATTTCAGAGCCAACAACTCAACGGCGCTATTTTAGAAACGAGGGCACATTAGTAGAAAGCATTATAGCTGACTTACCCTTAGAACTTGTAGACTTACTTAAGGCAGCAATAAATACATAATATTGGAATTTTTTTGGAATTTTTCTACAAGTATCTGGAACTGAATGACTATGGAAATCAAGCCCCAATTAATACTATTACTTATAAATATGCCATCAACTCACGCCATTGACGAGCGTAGGGCGCTTTTGAATTTCACGGGCTTTGATTATCTACTCAACAGAATAAACAACATTGGTAGTAATAATTATGTTTTCTTTTCACAGTTAACCGAACTATTATTTTCTGAAGGACAAACAGAGGTACTGCGATTTCTAAATACACTTGTAGATAGCGGCTTAGTCGGCTTAGAAACCAGGGAGAAACTGAACGGTTTCATTGCACAAATTAAAGCTTTAGAACCATTCAAGTGGAATAGCGAATTTAATCAGCCGATTGATAATGACAAAGTTGATGTTATTCCTGCTTCTAATCGAACTGCGGAAAGTTTTACACAACAGAATACAAAACTAATTGTCCCATCAATTCCTGGAACTAAAATCTTTGATTTTACTGTTGTTACGATAAATGCTCAAGGTAAAGAAATTGACTATTCTCAAAGACAAGCCTGCTGCTTAAAAGAAGAACTTAGGAATGGGGTTGTATTAGACATGATTTATATTCCGGAAGGAGAATATTGGATGGGTTCAGCGGAATCAGAAGGAAAGCGTTACTCTGAGGAAAAACCTCAGCACTTAGTAACAGTCAAACCATTTTTAATCAGTAAATACCCCGTTACACAAACACAATGGAGAGAAATTGCAACTTTAGTTGAAGTTCGTCAAAAACTTAAACTTCGTCCCTCGCGTAAGGGAGGTAAAAATCATCCTGTAACTCAGGTATCTTGGTTTGAAGCTGTGGAATTTTGCGATCGCCTATCTCAGAAAACAGGTCACAAATATCGTCTTCCTAACGAATCAGAATGGGAATATGCTTGTCGTGCAGGAACTTCAACACCTTTTCACTTTGGAGAAACCATCAACTTCCAAATAGCTAACTACGATAGTCGTTATCCTTATCGCTCTGAACCCAAAGGAATTTATCTTGGAAAAACTACAGAGGTCGGTAGCTTCGGGCTTGCTAATTTCTTTGGGTTATTTGATATGCATGGATTAATTTGGGAATGGTGTTTAGATAATTGGCATGAAAATTACGATCGATCACCTACAAATGGAGATACTTGGTTAGACAATAATGATAATGATGCTCGTGTAATGCGTGGTGGTTCATGGCGTAACGAGCCGTTTTTGTGTCGTTCTAGTTCTCGGCAATTTAATTATGCAGATGAAACATTGAATAATGTTGGTTTTAGAGTTGTTCGCTCGCTCTAATTTATTTAGACATAACTAGATTATTAGATTAATTAGATTACTAAACTTAAGCACTTTCATGTACTTCTACAAATTGATTGTTTACGTTTGGTTGCTGTTTCTTTCTATGTGCAGCTAAAGTTTGACGATATTCATATGCTTGAGGGGTAGTTTCAAATACATCAATTCTTAAAGCACCAGTTTGTTTCTTAATTTGTTTAACTGCTTGTTCAATTTCATGTATTGAAACTTTGAAAAAATCTCTTCTTAAATTAATTATATTGACTCTTTTATCATTAAACCGTTGATGTAACCTTTGTAATGTATCTACAACATCTTCCGAGAAAATTTTGAAGTGAACATCAAATTTAAATGGAACACTAGGATTCATATCTCTAATATATTCATCTCCACGAGATGTCATGCAAATTCTATATATATCTTTTTCAAAAGAGCCGATATTAGAAACTATATAAATATATCCCGACTTAAGTCTTTTAGATTCAGAAAGAGCATTTTCTTTATCATTCCTATCTTCAGTAATTTGTCTTTCTAGCTCTTGGATTTGAAGTTCTAGCTGTTTGCGCTTTTCACTTTCAACTTGTTCTATTTGTTCTACTTCCTGTTTGATTATTTCAAGTTCTTCTTGGTGAATTCTTTCTCTATCTTCAGCATCCTCTGCTTTTTGTCTAGCTTTTTCAATAGCTTCTCGTTCTTTTCTCTGCTTCTTAATTTCGTTTTCTCTCTCTTTTTCTTCTTGCTTTTTCTCTACATATTCATACTCTAAATCTAATTCTATTAACTTTAGTTTTAAATATTCTTGGCTTATTTGACATTGCAAACTCTGTAAACATTTATTATATTGTTCAAACGCACTGTTTATTTTTTTTATCGATGAATCAACATTATTAAATTTAACTTCTTTGATTGCATATTTACATTGATTCTCAAATGCTTTCTCCACTAATTTTAGAAGATTATTTATCGTTGTTTGACCTTTTCTTTTACTATTGTCGAGAGTCAATTGAGTTTTACAAATATAAGCTTGCTTATTTTTTCGCATATTTTCCTGTCGTGACTTTATATCCTTTAATCGAAGCAAATAGTCATCAGAACTAACAAATTCATACTTTGGCTCATAGTAATCAATAGACTGAAGATAAACTTTTGCATCATGTTCGTTAAATTGCTGCTGAAGATTTCTAATTTCGTTATTCAAAAACTCCTGTTGGTTTTCAAGTTTATAGATGTCAGTTTCCAACTGCTTTTGATACTCTTCCGTATTAACTATTGAGTCATACTTACGTAATTTTCGCTTAGCTTTAGATTCTGCAATTAACGCTTGTATTAACGCTGCAATGAGTCCAGCAACTAACAATAGTAACCCTAAAATTGCTAATGACATTGAACTTAATATTATTACTGGGATAATTTTTGATTTAGCTTATAAGATTCTTGAGTAGCTATGGTAAGGATTTTAAATTGAGGAATGGCTAAATTGTGAATCTAGAAATATAGTACTTACAAAGCCAGTGAGAACAAAGCAACGCTTTACCCAATACAAACCCTCAGGGGCAGGTTTCAGGCTTCTGCAAGAAATATAAGGAAACACACTTTTTCTTAACCTTTCAAAAATATCATTATATATAGACATAAAATTGTGTTTACCAATACAGAAAAATTAAAGAACTTTGTAATAAAAATTAGGGTATTTTTAGTTTTTCATCTTTTATTCAGACCACGTTATGTGAAAAAAATACCCGAAACACTTATCTGATAAGGGTTTCAAGATTATTTCTAAATTATCAACAAATAATTTTCCCACATTTCAATTATTTACGGAAACAAAATCTAAAGGACTGTAGTCACTATCAACGTAACGACTTAAACTTAACGATCTATATTTACCTCCTATATCTAAACCGAGGAACACTAAGTTCCACGATGAAAGCCTGGTTATTGTAACCAGGCTTTTATTGTTTTTACTAATATCTCTCAACTCTCCCCTGTTTCAAAGTTGTGAGAAGGGTGCCCATAGGGTGCGAAATCTTAAATTATTACTGGATAAGGGTTTTAAAATATATTTTAAAAATATATTTTTTGAGAGGATAGCTGTATTTGCCGCCTTAATTGTTTTCTACTTGTTCGTCCATCCAACTTAAATAAGCTTGGGAACCAGCAATAATAGGTAAAGCGATAATTTCTGGAACTTCATAGGAATGAAGTTCTTTAATTTTGGTTTCTAATACTGAAAATTTATTAATATTAGTTTTAATTAACAATTGCCATTCCTTATCTTTATTAACTTGCCCCTGCCAGTTATAAATCGAACAATGCAGGGGCAAAATATTTACGCAGGCAGCAAGTTTTGCAATTAATAGCTCAGCGGCAATTGTTTCTGCTTCTTCTACAGAAGAAGTAGTCACTAAAACTAGAGTGTAATTGGTAGATTCACTCATAATCAGAATTATAATTAAGGCATTAAATATACCGTTACAAGTAAAAGTATAAACTAATTTGTAGATAAAGAATAAATCCTACCATCTATTAATAGTCGCGTAATACCTTTTGCTTCTAAGTGTTCGCGGGTTTTTTGTAGCATTTGACTATCGGGTACTTTAATGACGCGATCGCGTTTGCTGGAGAAACGTTTTGCGACACGATGATTATCAAACACTGGTAAGGTACGCTGTTGAGTTTCTAAGTTAGGAATTTCTCCTAAATCACCAAACTCCTCTAATGGACGAGTAATTAGCTCTGCTGCGCGATCTATAACTACATAACAAGTTCTAGGTAGGTTTGCAGCTGAGAATGGCAGTACTCTTACTAGCTGTTCTGCGGATAAAACCCTCTTTACTAAAGGTTTTTCTTGCCAATCTTCTTCATATTCGTCGTCATCATCATCAAATTCGTCATCATCCAAATCATCTAAGTCTTCAGAGTCATCTAGTTCCTCACCAAACATTTCCGCAATAAATTTAGTATTTCCTGGTTCTTCGTCGTCATCTGAAAATATAGGTGTAGAAATTACTTTTTTACTATCTTTTAGTATGGGACTAGGAACTTTTCTAGGTTGTTTCTCCTCGACTTCGATTTCTTCGGTTTCCTCTTGATTGTTTACTTCTAAAAGCTCTAACTGTTTAGTAACTGGTTTTTGTTGTGGTTGTTGTTGTACTTCTTCTTCCGCAGTTGCTGAGGAGCGTCTTCTTACTCTTCTGGTCTTAGAACTAGAACTTTTAGAAGAATCTTTAGAAGTTGATTTTTCTTCCTCTTTTGGTTGTTGAACTTGTTCTGGAACTGAGTCAACTTCACTCTCGAAATCTGGTAATTTTTCATAATTTACCTGGGCTCTACCTTCTGGAGTCCTTGCAGCACGTTTAAGAGATACAAGGTACTCATACTCATCTTCAGGAAGAGTACTTTTGAGCAAACGACTAATAGTCGAATTACTCACACTATAACGCTCCGCCAGAGTAGAAGTAGTTTCAGCACTCTCTCGATATAATTTCAGAATTTCTTTTTTATCAGAATCAGTTAGTTTTCTCACGGTAGACACCTACACGTCTTTCTTATTAAACTCGTTTTCTTCCACCACGTTCTCGTCGCGAACGACTTAACGATGCGTCATATTCAAAGGCTGCACCCATGCCAAATGAAACTGCACTCAGCACCCAAAATACTTCTAAGAGATGTCCACTTTGATAATCTGGATTGCTACTACTAGCATATTTGAACCACATATCTGCAATGTAAAGAAAAAATGAAGCGATCGCAATCATTCGCCACGACATTGCTAATTTTCCTCCCCAAAATGCAAATAATACAGTGGTTGCAATCATAACTAATAGTACATCACTAACTACATAAAACCAGTTGACAAAGTAATACATTCTTTGTAGCAGGGGGGACAATTGTGCTAATCCCGAATCCTGATTATTGATCGTACTAGATATAACCCAAGCAAAAACACTCCCTACAATACCAATTGATAAAACAATTATCCACTGCCAGACTTCAAGATTTATCTTTCTCGAAACTACAGTCAATATCATACCCAAACCTACTGACAAATACGTAATAACAAAAAAGATATCTCCTGTAGAAATAATTGGTTCTTTTTTTAAGATTATCTCGTGATAGCCAAAAAAGATATCTCCTAGAGCATAGGAAAGCATACCTATACCAATAGTTAACCAAACATGGCGACCAATAACTATTTTACGACTACTCCAGTTTTTGAAGCATAAGTAACTAGCAAAGAGAAAAGCACTAATCTCAAAAATATAAGTACCTATTCTATACCATACAGGACGCCTTAAACCTTCTGGAGTCGGAATTTCCGCGCTAAACAAAAGAAAATATAAAACAGCGAGTATGCCTAAACTCAGGCTGGCTAAAATAATATTTTGGGTGCTTAGAAAAGATTTTTCCTTGTACGACTTGTTGTAGGTGCTGTTCATATGAAAACTGCGGTGTGAACTTAACTATAGCAGTGTTTTAGCCTATAGATAACCAAATCCGCAGCTGGTAATTATGAGTAATATATCCAACTATCAGTATGACTATAAGCACTGACTTACTACTTAATTACTGTTTTTATTTTTTTTTAGTTTCTTTCTTAGTTCCTTTTTAGTTCCACATTTTATCTAATTTTGATTGACTCAACCACATAATAAACAGCGATCGCTCTCCTTTTGGCATATCTTGTAATTTATCAACTACAGGATGAGCAAAATTTGTACTACCAAAGTAAGTTTTACCTAAACGATGTAGTTCTTCTAGAAATTTAGTAATATGCTTTTCCTGCCATGATGGTAGTTGTGATGATTCGAGGGGGTCAAAATTAAGTAAATGTTTGACCGCTTCTAATGAGTTAGTTTCATTAAAGGGCTGTTTCGATAAAAATTTAGCGATATCTTTCTCAAATAATGTAGCTTGCTTCACTCCTAAAAAATCTTCTATATCAACATAAACTCCTTGCAAAATAAGCATAGTAGCTTGAATTACAATTCCGAGATTGCTATAACTGCCTGTATCGCTTATTTGTTCTCCTAAGCGTACTTTACCCCAAACGCTATAACGTTCTACTTCTTCAAGTAAAACACAAGCTTTTCCTCGGTTGTCGGTCAGTTCTCTCCATAATGCTCTAGCTTCTTCCTCTTGACTTGCGGGAAATACGCTAACTAAGCGAAATGTTTGTTCTTGATAATACAAAATAGGTATTTGTTGCTCCCGCTTGGGGTGCATAATTGTGGAGATTTCCACATCCTCCCGCTTCAGAATAAACATGGCAATGACAAATAGCTGTTAAACAAAGCATTTTTTACAAAAATATATAAGCCCTTTTTTAGTTGAACTGTCTATATATGTACAGTATCAACTAAAACTGAGTTTATTTATACTTAGCAGTAGTCAAGTTGGTATTTTCATACCTACCGACAACACAATATACCTCTCTATGAACCTTTTATGGTAAGTCTTGTCAGTATAAATTTACTTTTGAGTGTTCATGTCCTTTTAGGGGAGTGATTCTGAAGATCGCTTTTTCGGTTTACTCTTTCTTTAAGTTATAGTGCTACGCTTTGGGGTTAGGACGTTTTTCAAAAAGAAGATCGTTGTGTTTTCTCCAGAGACTTTTTCTAGTTCACAACTAGACGTTCCTATATGCCCTACAGTACGCAATCCGACGTCAAGAATGTTTTAATGCTGCATTTTTATCTCTATTAAAAACAAATCCACAAGAACATTTATGGGTTCTAATTGATCAAGATTTAATGACTTTTTTTTGGTAAGGTATTTATCAGAAATCTAATTGTTTTCCTTGTGCTAGTTTTACTTGTGATTTGAGATTGCTTTTTGCAAAAAAAACAGATATAATCCTAAAACCATTATTAATGTATTTAAGATACAGTTTAATTTTGGGCGCGTAGCTCAGCTGGATAGAGCAACTGCCTTCTAAGCAGTGGGTCGCAGGTTCGAGTCCTGCCGTGCCCGTTTTAATGAAAATCAAAATATTCTTTGACAAGAGATGTGTAGTATAGGGCAATATCAACGTCTTTTCAGGCTTATAGTGTCAAATTTAATGAATTATGAACGAAAATTTTTTTTCATTTTATGATTTGACACAAGAAAAGTAACGAACCCACAGTCAGCAGTTTGCACCAACTCTTTCCAGACCTAGCACTGAAAGGATGTAATACAAATATAGAACTACACTCAATAAGGTTCAGTTAAGCCTCAAAAATAGAAATAGAAATACCGTAGTTTGAGTTTTTTGGGGTTGATAATGTTGGGTAACGCTATCGCTTTACCCAACCTACAATTATTCTTAAGAATGTGGATTAAATAAAATACAAAGATGGGGTGCTGTTAGCTCAGCGTAACGCACCATCTTAAACAAACCAAAATTGTAAGTTATTAAATTTACGATCCTTAAACCATTTCTTTATAAAGATGCGCTTAATTCAGCCCACGGAAGTGGGTTTCGTAATTGTAGCTCCAGTCTTCTAGGCTGAAAGCGATTTAGTGCAGCCTCCGCCTAGAATTGGTATAACCATAAATGTATGGGGACTATATTTGCCTATATTTGTCTACATCTCATGAGTTTGAAGTACATACTGATAATACCTGTGTTGCAAGATTTTTTGACTTAATAAGTCTATACAATAAGGGTACAAACCCCTCAAGGTTCATACCCCATGGCTAATAATTAACATTCTACTTAAGATGTTAATTCATAAAAAGAAACACCGATTAGCGCCATGTGAAGGTACCGTAATTTGCTGGCGCTTTTACTATATATCTATTTTAGTTAGAATATCTTGCTGAGTGGAAGTTGACTTATATCCCACAGGGTTAAGACACTTTAACCTCAAATATATCTCAAATATATTTACTGCCGTATAAGCGCAATTTTTGTTTTAGGTTTGTATCCAGGTAGAATTTGGTTTAACTTGCGATCGCCTAATCCCATATGTTCTTGAAATACTCCTGTCAGGACATCGCGAAAATCCGTATTTATAGCCAAGTCTCTACCTTTGTATAGTTGACTTTTGTCTAATCCAGACCATTCTCCATAAACTTTACCACCCCGTACATTACCACCTAATACCCACATAGCATTCCCATGTCCATGGTCAGTTCCAGCGTTTCCATTTTCTGCAACAGTACGACCAAATTCTGACATTACTATGATAGTTGTGTCTTGGTATACCGAACCTAAGTTGTCAACAAGAACTTTTAAACCTTGGCTTAATTTGTTTAACTTATTGGCTAATTGTCCTTTACTTCCTCCTTGGTTAATATGGGTATCCCAGCCACCTAAACCCATGAAAGCCAATTCTATTCTTGGATCTTTGACGATTAACTTAGCAAGTCTACGAGCATTTCTAGGGAAACCATGGGGTAAAGGTGCCCCATTATTTGCCATTTTCATCTCTTTCTCATATCCTTGCATCAATGCTTGACGTGCCATCTTTCCTTGACGATAAGTTTGACTAAGAATATCGTCACGATTATAGAGTTTATCAAAAGCTGTACTAACTCTCGGACGATCGACTAGTAAACGTTTAAGAGCATGTCTTCCCGGTGCTAAGTTAGCCACGGGTATTTCCCCTAATAAAATTCGTGGTGTTGTTCTACCAAAATTTATAGCTTGAATGGGGGATTTCACTGAAAGTACGCTTAATAAACGATTCATCCAACCATCAGTATCGCGCTTAATTCCAGGGATACCTGTTTCCATATAGTACTGAGCATCAAAATGCGATCGCGTGCTATCAGGAGAACCACAAGCATGGATAAATGCAAGATTTTTTTGCTCCCACAAAGGCATTATGCTTGCTAAGGCTGGATGTAAACCAAATTTACCATCTAAATCTAAAGCTCCTCTTTCCTCACCAGGTTTAGGAATCGCAATGGAGGAACGCAACCGATAATATTCTGGTTCGGAATAAGGAACAACAACACTTAAACCATCTACAGCACCTCGTAAAAAGATAACTATTAAACGTTTGGGTTTATCTTTACTGGTTACGGATCTTGCAACCCAATTATCAGTACCAATTGCAGTGAGAGTAGATACAGCAAAAATACTGCTATTAATCAGAAAATCTCTTCTTTTCATGATTTAAGTCAAATATTACCAATTACCAATCATCAATTACCAATCATTTATCTGCGCATAAACTCAGGACTACCAAGCATCATTGCTGCATGGAGTCCTGGAGGACTAGATGCGATCGCGCTTTGGGTTTGACTGGAAAAGTAGTCTCCTAAAGTGTTTGCTAATTTATCTGCATCTATGGTTTTTCTACTTCTTGACTTTTTATTTTTGTTTTTAGGTTGATTTTTTGTTTTTTCTAGGGAAGCATATCCCCCATTTCCTAAATGAGTTACAAAACTTAAACGACGACTCATTGCATCGGGATTTAACCAGGCATCTTGTGTATTTTTATAGCCGTCTGGGAATCTACACCCGTATAAATGCATTCCCGATTGTCCCAGAAAGCCATTCATCTTGCGGGTATCCCGGACTTTCATATCTGTTGCCCTAATTACAGAAACAAGGTATTGCAAGGGGGTTTTGAACTTGGTATTAAAGTGCTTGGTATCCCAAAATTCTGGACTATCAAATAATGTATATAAAACAGCTTTGATATTACCGTCCGTCTTAATAAACTTTTTTGATAAGCGTTTAACTAAACTTTCTGGTGGTTTATCTGCGACAAAATACTGCGCTAACTTGTAACTAATATGACGAGCAGTTGCTGGGTGGGTGGCTAAAATATCTAATGCTTGTTTCCCTTCATCTTCACCACCACCCATAATATTTTTACCCAAAAATATCTTGTCACTAAAATCATGACGGCGGGAACTAAAATAAAATCCCGAACCATTTTGTGTTTTTTTAGGATCCCGACTAATTCCCCAACCCGTAAAAATTCTGGCTAAATTAATTACATCTTCTTGTGTATAACCACCATTTACACCCAAAGTATGTAACTCCATCAATTCCCGAGCATAGTTTTCATTTAGACCTTTACGTCTACCCCTAGCACCAGGACTATTAGGGGCTGTATTTTGCTTATTATCCAAATATATCAACATTGCTGGATGACGAGCTGTAGCCCCAAGTAAATCTCGAAAACGTCCAAACACGTGAGGTCTAATAGCATCCCGTTCGTAAGTACCTACTAGTAAACGAGTATCTCCTTTTCCTCCATGAACATTGAAATGGTTGTACCAAAAATCTACCATCACCTCTTGTAATTGGCGATCGCTATGAACTGCTCGAAGTAATCTAGCTTTTGTTGCTTCTGATTTTATCTTTCTAGAGCTTTTATTCAGAGCTTTTCGCTCTTCCTTGGTAAGTTTTTTACTCCGTTTTGGTTTGTATCGTTGATATATGGTGACAACTTTTAAATTTGAAGTTTTTAGTTGTTGGAGTTGACTTGTTAATATTTGTGGTTCGGGTATAGACTCTGGTGAAAGTTGCTGTTTTACATAACGTTTTATTCCGATTTCTTTGACTTTATCAATATCTCCAGGACTTACACCAAAGCTGAGACGATTGATTGTGTGTAAAATTTTGGAGCTAGTAACATCAGAGTTTTGAGATTTTTTAGCAGTAATTATCTTTGTATCAATTACATTGGGTAAATTATTTACTTCCTCAGTACTGATTTTTTCTTGACTAATTATTGCTTGACTAATTATTTCTTTATTTTTTACTTTATCTCCAGAGATTAATGCAGCATCACCAGGATATAGTCCTCCTAGTAAGAAGAAAAATGATAGGGCTAAAACTTTAGGTTTGATGGTCATAATTGAAACCTCAAAACTTAAAACCTCAAAACTTAAAACCTGAAATTTAAAAACTTGAAACTTAAAATAAATTATTTAACCTTTGTCTTCATTTTCTACCTTTCTCTATCTTTTTAATCAAATTTTACAAATGAATTTCAAAATTAATTCAGTGTAATAGTACTGTGGATTCACATTTATGGCTCAAAGTTCCATTTTAATTTATTTCAAGATTTATTTTTTCTAAGTATTCAAAATACTCAAAGTGCTTTTTTACACAAAAAACTGATTTTTACTGGCTTATACTTAAAGGTAAAAGATATCAGTCATTTTATTTATTCCTCTTCATCTCTGTGGGGTCTAATTATCATGACTATCCATATTTATGATACAACCCATTATCTTTTCTGCTTAGTATGCAGAATATAGCAAGTATTAATTACTGGAACTAATATATATGTCTAATTGGCGTTGCTTAGTTGTGTGTGGATTAACAACTCTAATCCTAAGTAGTTGTGGTAAAGATTCATTTCCGGAAATTATTGAGAAAGTTAAAAAAAGTACTATATTAATTTACGATCGGGATAAACAAGGACATGGTACTGGTTTATTTATCGAAGGAGATGGAGAGGGTTGTCATGTTCTGACAGCTCGTCATGTAGTACCTCTTAATACTAAGATTGCATTAAAAACTTCCGATCAAAAAATTTGGACAAGTTTTGATATTCAACGCTTTCCCAATCAAGATTTAGCTTTGATTAATTTCAAAGTCAATAATAACAATCGATGCCCCTATAAAGCTTTAAGTGTTGGTAATTCAGATAGTGTCAATATATTAGATGATGTTTATATAGCTGGTTTTCCAGGTAATAGTTCTGAACTGCAATTGACTTCTGGTAAAGTCTCCTTAATTAATGATCAAGATGTTGATGGTTATGGTATTTCTTATACTGCAATTACCGCTTCTGGAATGAGCGGTGGACCTGTAATAAATACTTCAGGGAAAGTCATTGCAGTTCATGGACGTACTGATGTGGAACTTGCAAGAATGGTTGCACTCAAAGGTAAACAATTACCATCACAACAACAGTCTAAGGGAGTTAATAATTCTCAATTAGGGGATAATGTAGGTACTTTTAAATGGGGTATTCCTATTAATGCTTATCTGGAAAACGTTGCTCAAGTTCGTAGCAAGTTTCAGAGAGTTTCACAGGCAAAGGATTTTTTAAATCAAGGTAATGATTTATATGTTTCTAAGGATTATGAAACAGCCTTGGAGTATTACTATAAAGCTATCGCGATCCAATCGGATGATGCTGATGTTTGGTTTTACCGAGGTAATGCTCTAGGTCAATTAAAACGTTACCGACAAGCGATCGCATCCTATGACACAGCTACTGCAATCAAACCTAATTATCATCAAGCTTGGTATAACCGAGGTATTTCCCTAGATAACTTAAAACGTTACCGACAAGCGATCGCATCTTACGATAAAGCTGTTGCTATTAAACCTGATTATCATATAGCTTGGAATAACCGAGGTATTTCCCTAGATAACTTAAAACGTTACCGACAAGCGATCGCATCTTACGATAAAGCTATTGCTATTAAATCTGATGATCATATAGCTTGGAATAACCGAGGTGTTTCCCTAGCGAACTTAAAACGTTACCAAGAAGCGATCGCATCTTACGATAAAGCTATTAAATTAAATCCTAATGATGAAACAGCAATAAATAACCGCAAAAGATTATTACAGAAGATTAATTAGGAATTCAATTTTAAATCAAAGACCTCTCCAGAAATTTGGATAATCGAATAACCTGTAGAGACGTTGTTAGAAGCGGTCTCTACATTTAAATTAATATCTGAATTCAGAGATGCTAAAAAATAAAAAAATGAAATATATTTAACCCAATACCCTTGTAAAGACGTTAAATTTAATGTCTCTATATTTTTCCTAAAAGTATCTATTTTTTAACTTTACGGTCTTCTGGTACTAACAAATTTTCAATATTTACTTTGGAAGAATTAGAAGAAACAATCACCCTACTACCAGAATTCTGGTCAACTGTAGTACCACTTTTTAAAGCTTGAAACATTTTACTTAAGGATTCATAACCATCAGCACCAGGTTTGAGAGTAACTAACAAGTTACAATTTTGTCGATCTATTTGGGTAAAGGCACAAATCACAGATTGACTAGGTGTATTTGGATCGGTACGATAGCCAAAATGGGTTAAACCATCTTCACGAAATCTTTCTAGACGTTCGGCAATGCGATCGCAGCGTTTCCTAGTATTCCAATCATCACCAAAACTATTAACCATCCTCAACCAAGACCTTTTTCCCCGATGATTGCGATACATCACCGTCCATACTTCTCCACCATTTTTTGTATCAGGTTGCAAAGTGCAAGAAAAACGTGTATTTGGGGAAAATATTGGGAGTTCCCAACCTGCATATTGAGCATATGCAAAAAACAAGCCAGCAATAGTAGCACCTGTAGTAAATAATTTACCACAGAAAGATAGAATCGATTTTTGCGATCCTTGATTTTTCTCAGTCATAATACTTTAGCTTATAACTTGATATTTATGTATTTTTAATAACTCTTTTCCTATAAGTTATTACTGTGCTTAATTGATACTGTTATTACTATAATAACCAGCAACTTTTGTTTGCAAAGTATTGGAAGTTACTTGTATTTATGAAAATATTCTGGGATCTATTTATAGCTTACTTAATGCTAAATTAAAAGAATAAAGTGCGGTTACAATCAACATGGTTTTCCTAAGCTGAAGAATTGATATTATTTTGATATGATTTTAAATATTATTATCAATCATCTAAACTAAATCCTTACCTTGCAGGATTATAAAAATAATAACTTT
>JBCCDM010000026.1:0-24892 GCA_039030795.1 Cyanobacteria bacterium P01_A01_bin.84 | reverse complement strand
TTAAATGTTGTGAATACATCGGTTTTACCATCTCCGTTAAAATCCCCAAAACGTAATCTCTTCAAAGGGATTCTTGTTTTGGCTAGAGCTTGCCAGCGAGATGTACCACCGTAGGAAACTTGGAATCTACCATCAAATACTGTGAATACATCGGTTTTACCGTCTCCATTAAAATCCCCAAAGCGGAATGACTCTAAAGCATAACCTTTTTTGTCAGGACTTTCACGAATTAAGGACTCCCAGCTAGTGATTCCACCATAGGAAACTTGAAATTGAGCAATAGATAGAGATGGAGATGAAGATGGAGATGAAGATGAAGATGAAGATGGAAATGGAATATTTTCACTTATCGAACCCCAGGGAGTTGCATTTGGTTGGTCGTTAATATTAACCCAGAAGCGGGTAGATGGACTTAAACCCTCTACATCGCGGAAGAAGGCTTTTGCCCAAAAACTCCATCCAGCATTCTTACCATTACCATCATGGAATTCTGCCATACGATATCCAGAGGTACCACGCATTCTTTGTCCTGCTCGTTCACACATTCCGTCTGCAACTGCTTGAGAGGTTAATTGCCTACCTTGGACATTTGGAATTATCAGTACACTACCACCAGACCAAGAACGTGTAGTTGCACCGCCGGGTGATATCTCTGAAGGTGGCAAACCAAAAGGTTTTGGAATACCTGTTTTTTTGATGCACAGAAGCGAGCGATATTCATTTACATCAGTATCGCCGGTGTAAGGATTAGTACCACCTGGCTTGCCTGTATCAGAGCCAAACAAAATATAGACAAAGCTTTTGGAATTGAGATATAAAGGTCCTCTCAAAATTTTCCAGGTCATTGCCTTACCGTTACCTTTAGCTACATTTTGAGTATATAGAACTTTATCTGGCACTTTTGAAGTTTCTAGTTTATTCGGAGTTGCAGCAATAGTTGAAGTTGGATTAATAGCAATAAATGGTGCTAAAACGGCTCCAGATGTAAATAATGTAATAAACTTGGACTTGATTGAAGTTGCAAACATATTAATTCTCCTGCTTTTTAGGGGGCTTTGTTGCATTGCAGAATAAAATTTATTTCAATCTGCAATGCCCGAATCTACCTTTATCTACTTATAAGCGCGATATTTAATGTGATATTTAAAACCACGATGTGCAAGATCAAAGGAGTCAACAGTGGCAATTCCTCGACCACGAGCAGACCAAACATTAGCAACAGTTGCTAAGCGATATACCTAAAAGGCATCTGCAAAGCGATCGCGAACGTTATAGTCGGTTTCGCCATTAAATGTTCTATCTAATTGAGTGATTTATTAATCACTTCCGAGTTCATATATCTTAGAAGAAGAAACACTTATGTAAAATTTATGAAAAAGACTGCTCTCGCTGCTTGAAGATTTACCGGGACTTAGGCAAAAAACAACGATAAAATAGTTCTAAATCCTTATGTAGCAAGTGTTTTACATCGATTTACCAGTTTTCTTGATATATCTAGGTTTCAGCGATTTTTTGCCTGTTGACGTTTTCCCCTTATCCCGCTTGGGTTTGAGGTCATTTTTAACCTCAAAAATATCAAAGTCCCGTTACAAGATTACAGCGATGTTTTTGGAAAAAGAGAGTTAGATAAATGTTCAAATATTTTGTTCAAATGCTTAATTAGGAGGCAATTTAAGACATAAAATTGTCATTGCTGATAATGTTAGAACCATTCATCAACCAGAGGCTATTCTCACCTGTATCTAAATTATTCCAGACAATATCAGCTAAATTATCGCCGTTAAAATCACCAATACCTTCTACTTGCCAATTTTGATCTAGGCTATCAATATAGTCGTAACTCTCGACACTAACACCATCCATAGTCCAGATGGCATTTTCACCAGTGTCCTGATTACGCCACAAGATATCATCCTTCCCATCACCATTGAAATCAGCAGCACCTTGAATCTGCCATTTCACATTATTTACAGAAGTAATATAGTCGTAGCTGGCTACATTACTTCCGTCCATAGTCCAGATAGCATTTTCGCCAGTATCCTGATTACGCCATAGGATATCATCCTTCCCATCACCATTGAAATCAGCAGCATCTTGAATCTGCCAATCTTTATCATATACAGTAGTGATAAAGTCGTTGCTAGCGACATTCACACCATCCATAGTCCAAATAGAATTTTCACCAGTATCCTGATTGCGCCATAAGATATCTCCTTTTCCATCTCCGTTGAAATCAGCAGCATCTTGAATTTGCCAGCTTAAGTCCTCGTATAGACTAGGAATATAGTCATAGCTAGCAACGCTTGTACCATCCATAGTCCAAATGGCATTTTCTCCAGTTGTACTATTACGCCATAAGATATCTCCTTTCCCATCTCCGTTGAAATCAATAGCATCTTCAGCTATCCAATTTTTATCATCTACAGGTATTAAGGTATCTGAAGCGATGGTATCAAAACCATTTCTTAAGGTGACTGTATTACTACCATCTAAGTCATGAAGGAATGTATCAGCTTTACCATCAGCATTGAAATCAGAGATTAAGGGTATAGCTCTGCTGCGCGTGTTATTTCCGGCGATAAGCACTGAGAGGTTGTTAGAGCCTTGGCTCGTTGTAGCCAGGTCGTCTTTTCCATCACCGTTGAAGTCTCCTACCGTCAAAAAAGTCGGTCTACCCACAACGGCAAAATTTTGAACAGCGCTGAAGCCACCATTACCATCTCCTGAGAGCACCGATACGTTGTTAGAGAATTCGCTTGCCGCAGCCAGGTCGTCTTTTCCATCGCCGTTAAAGTCCCCTACTGTTATGGCAAGAAGATTACTACTGCCAACGGCAAAGTTCTGAGCAGCACCGAAACCACCATTACCATCTCCTAAAAATACGGAAATGTTGTTGTTGTTATCCCTACTCATAGCGAGGTCGTCTTTTCCATCACTGTTAAAGTCTCCTACCACTACAGAAGTCGGTCTACCCTCAATATTAAGGTTCTGAGCAGAACTCAAGCCACCATTACCATCTGCTAATATCACCGAAATAGAACCAACACCGTTAATTACACCAGCGTTAACCGCAGCGATGTCGTCTTTTCCATCGTTGTTAAAATCCCCTACCGTCTGAGACCCCCCCGACAGAAAAGACCCAATATCAAAGTTCTGAGCAGGGCTAAAGTCACCAGTACCATTTCCTAATTGCACCGAAATCTCAGAAGAAGAGTTAGCTCTAGCGAGGTCAGAATTTCCATCACCGTTGAAGTCACCTACAGCTACACGAGATGAGCGACTCCCAACTTCAAAGTCCCCACCAGCGCTAAAGCCGCCAGTACCATCTGCTAACAACACTGAAACCTTATCATAAGCTGCTGTGAGGTCATCTTTTCCATCATTGTTAAAGTCTCCCACCGTAACAGAAGGTATTACATTAGAAGTTCCAAATTTAAAATCTGTCCCAACGCTAAAGTCACCATTATCATCTCCTAACAGCACCGAAACCCTAGCACCTCTATCATTTCTCGTTCCAGCGTTCGTTGTAGCGAGGTCATCTTTTCCATCACCGTTAAAGTCTCCTACCTTTAAAGTAAACGTTCCATTTCTAATTTCAAAATTCTTAACAGGGTTAAAACTAACTGTCATAATTCAATCCTCTATTAGTAAAAAAAATAATTATGGGAATCTAATTGCTCAAAAATAGGCATTGGAGTATTTACATTTTCGGCATAATTAAACAACGAAATGAATAACTTCCGAGACGATATATCTTTGAGGACTCAAGACTTATGTAAAATTTCTGTGTTAAATTTCTGATATTCTCCTTTACTCAGCTTCACCAATCAGGGTAAAAGCTGCCCATTTTCGAGGATTATGAGGATATTTCTTTTTGAGCTTAAGCATCGCATGACGCAAGGATTGGGCTTTGTCACCAGTTAGCTTGAACTGACGATAAAACTCAGTCATTAATTCTGCTGTAGGTGCATCGGGTACAGACCACAAGGATACGATAACGCTCGGAGTACCAGCAGTAATTAAAGCACGAGATAAACCAATTACACCATCACTAGTAATTCTACCCCTGCCAGTATCGCAAGCACTTAGAATAACTAAATCAGCCTTAATTTGTAAATTAATAATTTCTGTAGCTTTAAGTAAACCTTCATTCGTTTTCTTTTGTAGCGCTGGAGTATCTGGAGCTAATGCGACAGCACCAGGTACTTTTTCGCCAAAATCACCAAGTAAACCATGTGTAGCTAGGTGAATGATTTTAGCTGTGGGTATTCTTTTGAGGATAGCTGCTTTGGTAGCTTTTTTCCCAATAAGTGCTTTGGTATTTAATATTTTGGCAATTTTATTCGCTTCCCTTTCTGCACCAGGTAGTTGGGAGAGTTGCTTGGATGGAATTCCTACACTTGGCATTGTAGGATTACCTACAACTAAAGTATCTTGATTTCTCAAAGATGCAAAATCAAGTCTTCCTAAGCTCTGTTTTCGTTTATTTGTTAAACCTAATACTTGAATTGCTGGTGCTGTGAGGATGGTGTGTTTTTCAATCAGGTAAGTTCCATTTTCATCCATCAATGCAGGGAAAGGAACTAGGAATAAAGAATCATGAGGTATGAAAATTACCCGCTCATCTGGTTTCTTGGGCAGAAAGTGGGCTATGGGTTCAATTAGTAATTGATGTAGCTTGTGTAAGTTCTGTCTTTGATTAGTTTGCGAGTGTGAATATAGTTTTTGGACAAGAGGATTTATTACAATTTGAAATATGCTACGCTCTGTAATACCAATAGATTGACGACTAGTTGCAACAAAGTTTTCCAAAGGTTTATTTAGATTTTTGCTGATATCAATTTTTTCAAATTCAATATCCCCATTAGGTTTAACTACCCAAATGTAGAGTTGTAAATCATTAATTACCAGATGCTCGCTACTATCAATCACTGAGTATTCAATAATAGTAGCCTTTTGCTGTCTAGCAATACGCTTTAGTTCTTCCAAATCAGGTGGTTTTATATTGTTTTGATTATTAGAATTTACGGATAGATTTGAAGCAAACAAATCCACAAGTGCTCTGGATCTACTTCGTTCTGATATTTCTAATGCTGTTTCCATTTTATTTTGTGCTAATAGCACCCTTTGCATTAGTCGAAAAGTGGATCTCTTACTGTTATATACTGTGATTTTCTGAGCATCATTTAATTCTATTGTTAAAGATTCCCAAATTTTTATTGCATCCCGAAGTGTTTTTTCTGCATTAGAATATATTTTTATGATAAAATAAACTTCTGCTATATCATCGAGAGTCCAACCTTCCCCTTTTCTACTACCAATTTTTTTGAAAACAACTAAAGCTTGTTGAAAATAATGTAACGCTTTATCATACTCTTCTTGTTTAAAATGAGATTCTGCAATCTGTTTAAGAATCCAACCTTTCCCTTGAGAATCATCTATGTTTTCAAAAACATTCAAAGCTTCCTGGAAGTAATATAGTGCTTTAGAGTAATTTTTTTGTTTAAAGTAAATTTCTCCAATGTCCCTAAAAGTCCAACCTTTTACATCCCAATTATCATTGTTGTTATTTTTTTTGAAAAGAACTAAAGCCTTTTGAAAGTAATTCAATGCTTTCAAAAGCTCTTTCTTATCTGAGTAAATTAACCCGATATTTTTCAGAGTAATACCTTCTGCTTTCTTGTTTCCAATTTCTCTGAAAATAATTAAAGCTTTATCTAAAGATTCTAAGGCTTTAGTATAGTGACCTTGGTTGCGATAGTAAATATAGCCCATATCTTCGAGAGTCCAAGCTTCTCCTGATTTATTATCAATTTCTTGATAAATACTCAAAGCTTCTTGATATAAGTCCCATGCTTCAAAGTAATTTCCCGTAAATGACTGGACTCTTGCAATACCTCTAAGAGAGTAAGCTATTCCTGATTTATTATCAGTCTTTTGGAAAGCAGTTAAAGCTTGTTTATGATAATCAAGTGCTTTCACAAAATCTTCATTCCATAAGAAAGCTTCTCCAATTTCATTGAGGATGATACCTTCTTGTGAGCGATCACCTATTTGTCTAAAAACCTTCAAAGCTTTTTGAAACTTCTCCAACGCGGACTTCAAACCCTTCTTTTTATACACTTGAGAAGCCGAACGGTGTAGTCGCAATCCTTTGTTTTTGAGTAGTTGTTTTCTTGTTCGCAACTGCACAGTTGTATTGTCAGGATAAATATTCTGAGAAATATTCTGAGAAATATTCTGAGAAATATCTTTTCTCCGCGACTTTAAAAGCAGAGTTTCAGGTAACGCTACACCTGCGGGAAACATTAAGAAGAGTAATGCAGTAGTAACGATAAGATGCTTGAAACGATAATGCATTATTAATATCAATAAATTTTAAGACTTTGACAGGACTTACGCACTCGTGACGAGGAATAAGGCTTTACGTTAGTTAGCGCTATGCTACCGCAAACCCGTAGCGTGCTCTACAGAACTTATGCTTTCTACGGTCGCTTCGGACGAAATTACGTTATTTTTGCGTAAGTCTTGTTTGAATAAAGTTAATGCGAGTAATGGGTCATTTTTCATAACCCATTACCAATTAAGATAAAAGATGCCCAATAGTAAGGATGCTCAAACTTTTTAGCAATTTTGTTTGCTTGCGTTTGTTTTTCTTTGAAAACAATCTCAAAGAGACCCCTTTGTTTACCACCAACAGCAGAATCATCATTCTTAATTAGTGCTATCTGTGCCTGTTGCAAGGCTTCTGCTTTAGTGACATTATCTTTTAAAGCACTATAAAAAGCATTCATTAGCACTTGCGTGCCACCATCCGATATTTTCCACAGAGAAGCAATTGTTGTTCTGACTCCCCGATTTTGAAATTGATAACCCAAACCGAGAATTTCTTCACCGTTACCAAAATTACCACCCAGACCGGTTTCACAAGCGCTCAGTACCACCATTTCTACATTATTAAGTGTCCAGTTACCGATTTCTTCGAGGGTAACTTTATCCCCATTACCAAATAGAATAAATGATTGTGTAGCATCTTCTGGTACAAAGGCAGCATGAGTAGCAAAGTGAATAATATTGTACTCGTTAATACTACTAATAATCGCATTTTTACTGAATTTATCGTTAATTAGTTTTTTGGTTTGAGGTATGATATCTGCAAGATTTTCTACTTCTGGAAGGGTGAAGGGTAATCCAGAAAAGGTTTCATAACGCTCTCCTACTTTTACGTTATGTTTACCTTGCACAAAAGCCCCCGCTAATAAACGTTCTGAGGATTTAGGTTTGGCTGTAAAATCAGTAAGAGATTTTGCGGTGATATTGTTGACTTGATAACGCTCTATCAGCCATTGATTTCCATCATGGAGAGCCGCTAGAGGTATGTAGCGTAATTTACCATCAGGAGCATAGATAATTGTTTTGGGGTTAGCTTGATTTAAATCTTTTTCCAAAGGTTTAATCAGCAAATTGTAGAGTTGTCTTGCAGAACTTTTGACATCAGAATTAGGATTTTGCAATGCTTTACGGAACTTGACAATTTCTTGATTCAACTCTGAGCTTTTGATGTTAACTGTCCGGTGTAGGGGTGGAGAATCAGGGGTAGTAATCACCAATTCTAAACGGTCATCGAGAATCAAAGGATATACAATTACTGCATTCAAACGACGCAAGTCATCCCGAAGTGCATCAAGGCTTTTTATATCTAATATTTGGCTTCGAGCTTCGGGGTTAAGCTCCTGTAATAATTGAACTATATCTTCTCGTTGGGCAAATTGATTAAATTGTTTGTTTAAGTCTTGTTGCAGTAGAACCAGTTCGTAAATTCGTTTTTGTTGTGCTGGAGTGCGTTTATTATCTGGTATATTTTGTAACTGTGTTAGTTCTTGTCCTAATTCAATAGCAGTTTTTGATTGTTGATTATATTTTTTAAGAATTTCTTGTTCCGGGGGTAATATTGTGACATCTGTTTTAGTTGTCTGCCTATTGCGGAGATAGTCATCTAATCTTTGCGCTTTAGTTCTTTGAGTACTATGGAGATAGTCTTCTACCTCTTGGACTTTAAGTAAATCGAGGACTTGCTGTGCTTCTTGCACCCCATTTTGCTTCAACAGCAGGTCAGCAAGACGGCGATAGGTATCTGCAACTGTTTTAGTGTAAGATTTTTGTTGTTCGAGGGGAAGGGTTTGCAAATCTTTTCTAATTTCTTCGGTTATTTTGATGGATTGCTTGTAAAAAATAATGGCTAGCTGTGGTTGTTTTTGTTCGACTAGTAAATCACCAGTATTGCTGAGGATAATTCTTTCTAAAGCGCGGTTTTGAATTCTGCGACTAATATTCAAGGCTTTTTGGTAAGCTTCATAAGCTAGCTTATATTTACCCTGACTTTTGTAAACCGTTCCCAAGCTATCGAGGGTGTTAGCTTCATTTAATGGGTAGTTGAGTTTTTGGAATATAAATAATGATTGTTTGAGATATTGTAAAGCTAAAGTATTTTGACCGAGTTTATTGTGAATTAAACCCATATTATTTAAGGTTGTTCCTTTAGCTCCTCGGTTATTAACTTTGTGATAAATTTTTAAAGCTTGTTGGTAAAAATTAAGTGCTTTATTGTACTCTTCTAATTGGTCATATACAAACCCAATATTATGAAAAGTTGTACCGATACCATGTTCATCTCTGATTTGTTTACGGATTTTTAGAGAGTTTTGATAATGTTTTAGTGCTTGAGAATGTTGACCTAATTCATCATGTACTAACCCAATATTATTGAAAGTAGTTCCAATACCAGGTTGATTTTTATTTTCTTGAAAAATTTCTTTCGCTTGATTTAGGTATTTAAATGCTTTTGGGTATTGACTTCGATGACGATAAAGTTCTCCTAAGTTATTCAGCGTATTACCCTGCTCGGTCTTATCATCAATTTTTCTAAAAAAATCTAAAGCTTGATTAATTGATTCCTCTGCTTTATCATACTCTCCTTGATACAAGTAAGCTAAACCAAGGTTATTCTTAATAGCCCCATTTAATTCTTTCTCCTCAGTTTTATTGATGATTGATGTAGTCTCACCTATAAGCATACTTGTACAAGTTATACAAGATTGTTTTTCGGATTCACTAGGAGGATTATTACCCATACCAGCAGGGTTTTGTGAAAGAGGTGGTGGTTGGGATTCACTAGGAGGATTATTATTACTTATAGGTGCTGTAGCATTTGCGGGTAGTTTGTCATTCAGGGCAAGGTTTAAGAATTCTAAAGCTTTAGAATACTGCTTCAAATTAATATAAATTTGTCCAATATAGTTAAAAGTTGCAGCCTTACCTGTTTTATCGTTAATTTGTTCGAGGATTGGTACAGCTTGTTGAAAATTCTCTAATGCTTCTCGATATTTATATTGATTATATTTTTTTATACCTAAATTATATAGCTGCAATGCTTTCTTTGAGAGTTGCTCTTTTCTTAATTGACCTGTTTCAATAGATAAATCTTGTTGAGAAACATCTTTTTTTTCTATATCTGTCACTCCTGATTGCGGGAAAGCAACTTTTATAGGTAGCGTTGCGTAAAGCAATATAGTAGTTATAAGTAAATATTTAATACGATAAAACATAAATAATTTCTCTAGGTATGATGCTCCATAAAGTGAAGTCTAATTTCAAAACTCTGTTACTGATTTTCTCAACCGACTTCAAAGCTAAATGACAGAGTAGCAAGATTAGAAGTTTCCACCTCTCCTGTTTGCGTTCTACTACTACGTTCCCCGCTCAAATCATTGAGTAAATCTCCAATAACCTCGGAACCCCTATTATTGTCAACTAAACATTTTTCTTGATTCTGTTCTTGTATTTTTAATTCCTGTTCTATTCTTTTCAATCCATATACAGCTTTATCTAATGGAGAACGACTAGCAATTAATAATGCTTCTGCAAGTCCTTTTTCTATTGCTCTTAATCTAAGCTTTTGTGAGCTACCAATAGTTAAAGTATCATTTGATGCTAACTGCATTTCCTCATTTAAGTTACCCATCCACTGATAAGGAAAAATCACCGCTAAACCACCAGTGGAATCGATTAATAACAGAGTTACATAAAGATTATGAGAACTATTATTTTTAACTTGAAACTGAAATAACTTATTTCTAGGTAGCTTTTTACGAGGATAAATTGGTTTAGACTGGGTACGGTTATTCTCTGCTTTGAGGGTCGAAACCCTAGCAAAAGTCAGATCGGGTTGCTCAACTAGATTCATAGAAAATTCTACATCTAATTGGGATGAGTTTGCATTTAAAGTCATTTCCACCAATCGAACTGCTAGGAAAGATTTGAGTTTTGGTTGCAGACGACAAATAGCAGCTTTTATCGATTCTCCCTTGTTACCAAAAGATTGGGGTACAAGTTTTAAGGCTTCGGTGAACAAACCGATACTACTAACTACTGGTAAATTATCTACTTTTTGCTGTTGCAATAAGAGCAGATATTCATCGGTCATTCGACTCAAAATAAGCTTTACCCCTCCTAGATATTGAATATTACGCGATTTCCCCAATTGTGGAAGTACAGGGTGGATACGATAAATCCCAGACAGTTCTTGTGCTGCGGTACTAGTTTCATCTACAAAAGAAGGGTCTAAACCGATACTTAAATTCAAATCCACTGGTATTATGCGACTTGATTCTTGTAGTCGCATCCCTGGTTTTAAAGAAGTTGTATTTCCCTTATCTACTAGCTTTGCTCTAGCTCTCAAACCGTCACGAAATTCCAACTTTAGTTTCCCCCATATTTTTCCAGTTTCATTTACTACCGAAAAAGTTGCATCTTTATTAAAGGTTTCTAAGCTTTTGTTATCCAATCCCCCCAGCCATAAACTGATTTGATTTCCTTGTATTTCAGTAATGACTGCATCTGTCGGCAGAATTTTATTATCTATAAAATACACTGGTTGGTTTTTATCACCGTCTGCAAAGGGTGAATTTTTACCTTTTGATTGCACTCTGGGAGTAATGTTAGCAATCATATTTCCCACACTATTGGTTTCTTGCCAAAGATATTGGGTCATCATATAAGTGAATGCACCTGCATAAAAGCCATCGAAAGGCGCATCTAAAGCCTCCTCATCCCGTCGAGCAGCTGCCAGAATTACTCCTTTTGCAACATCCCCACAGCGCTGATTAACAAACTCCTTCTCGGATATTTGCAGTTGCTTCATCCAGCGTTTTTGATACTCAATTGCTTTGTGACTGGGTTTTGCTGTATCGATTTCTAAATTATTGCGAGCAGCTGAGCGGACTAGATAATTTCCACGAGTACCACCACCAGAAAAACAACTGTCCAATACAACGGTAACGTTCTTTGTGTTCAATGCAGACATCAACAAGAACAAGGTGCGCCCCATGATATCTTGTGGAAAGCCATTTAATGTATCATCCACTGGCACTAAAGTACTGTTATACTCGTCATTGAACTGTCGATTAGAACAATTTTGGATCGGGTTAGGGTCGCGCAATCGATAACCATGACCGGAGAAATGAAATATTACTACATCTCCTGGCTTAGCTTGTTTAATTAAATGTTCTTCAAATGCATTTAAAATATTACTACGAGTTGGTTGCTTTCGGGCAGATTCATCAGTTGTTAGTCTGAGAATGTCGCTTTGTTTAAATCCAAAACGATGAATTAGCAATTCTTGCTGCAAATCAACATCGGTAACGCATCCATTCAAGCTATTGAGATTAATGTTATTTGGATAATTAATTCCTACCAATAGTGCTAGCTTGCGGGGAGTATCTTGTGCAAGAACTTGAGCGTAACGGTTTCCTTTCTCAAGGATATTATAATGACTTAAGCCCAAGGTGGCTAAAGTAGAACCTGTAAATTGTAAAAAATGGCGACGCTTCATCATAAATACTATTGATTGGAATCTTTTTTAGTAAATGAAGTTGCAAAATCAAACTAAAAATACTGTGAAATTTAGCAGATTTTATTTGAGTGAGATACAGATTTAGATAGATTTAAAAGTCTCACCTGCCACAGTTCAAAGCCTTTTTAGGTTTGGGTAAAGAGGCTTCGAGAAGGATTATAAACAGTACTGCACTCAACCAAGGTTCGGAATGTGGCACCCCGCGATGACCCTGTCGGGTGTCCGCTAAAAGCGATGGTGTCTTCTTCACCCACCTTCCGGCGATGGATGACCCTGTTGGGGGTCGCGCGTTGACATAGTCTCTCGTAGAGAAGCGATGACATGGGGAGTCCCCATCATGGGCGATCGCAGTACTAGAAATAAAGTCTCCATATTTACTAGAGGATAGTTACCATCATTTCCACTAAAGCCAGAACAAGATATACTACACTTTAATATCTTTCCTTTCCAGAGACTCATACATACATATAAAATACATATACTGGCAATTTATTTAGATGAATTTACGGATACGAAAGTTCCGGTTTTATTACAATAGTCAGAAGATTGTATTTGCTGCTTCATCTGTTTGAGTCTTGTAGAGCGACCTTTTACCTTATAAATTTCTCCAACGACATCAGACCATAGTTCTCTCTGAGCAAAGTAACTAGCCTTTTCCAAAGCTGTTTTTTCTGCATCTGCTCCTTGTTTTTCAAGTCGATGTTCCAGTAACGCTAATCGAATTGCGATCGCTAAGCGTTTTTGGGGTTCCATGACTTTAAATTCTCCAGGAATACTTTTCATCCGAAAAGGAGCATTAGCAATGATTCTCCATTCATAAGAAGAACCGGGTTGAAGAGGTTTACCATCATATATAAATGATGTCTTTCCTTCAGGAACCTCTCGACTCCAGAAAGGTTTAGTATTCCCCTTTTCAAATAGCTCAATTTTTCTGAGCTTACCTTTTTTAATATTCCATAAAAATAGCGGATTGACGCTCCAAACTTCTTGAGTTCCTTGAACTTGTGAAATAGGATCATCCAATTTTTGGGGTACAATCAAACAGATTGAGCCTTTTCCACCTTTTCGGGATTTCTTGCGACGGAATATTTTCACAATATCAGCCCAAGATAGAGCTAAGTGTGTACTTTTTACTTGAGATAACTGAGTTTGGTTTTTCGGTCTGAAAACTGCTTTTAATGGCATTTCTAATAAAATAGAAATGACTATAGAAAATAAGATAATACTAGATTTATATAGTTTAGACATAACGTTTTTCTTTCAGATAAAGACGAATATAATTCCATAAGGTAATTGAGGGGAAAAGCCAAGGTGTTAATACTCTTGCAGTAATATAAATTTGTAAACTAATAACCAGTGAAAATAGGATGTAAACTAATATAAAATATGCTATGTATTGCAATATTAAGTACCTAAAAATAGTACTTTTTAAGGCTTTTACTTTGATGGTTTTGCCTAAAATAGATGCAAATAAAATCATCACAAAATCTGGTATTGGTATGACCAAATCTCTGTTCATAAAATGATGAATCATATATGCATGAGATTCACCTCCTGTAAAAGTCTTTCTCCCATCAAAAAAGTCGTTCCAGCCACCTTGGTTACGCCAGTAAGCAATAGCTAGCGGTAAATTTCTGTTATCTTTTGCTTGTTCTTTATATTTATCCATATCCTTATATATACCAGGGGCAATAATAACTATTTTTTGATTAATATTATTAAGTATCGTTTGTCTATTCGACCTAATTTCACAGGTATTTAATAACTCACAAGCAAATATAGTTTTATAGACTTTTTTATTTGGAATAGAATAATCAATAATTGGATGAAACCAAATTTGAAAATAAACGTGAGAGAAACTGGTTACAGGTTGGAGAGAAGCTTTATATAAAAAGTTAACTGTATAATTATTATCTCGTTTCATTTCAATAAATTTAGTTATTGAATCCTGAAACTCTACCTTATTATGAAAGTTTATTTCTTGTTTATTAATTTGGCTAGCTAAAGCAATTATGTAAGCAAATGGGCATTGATTATTCTTATAACAACCTTTACTTTTTGGTGATTCTATATACCAGTCATACGCATGAATATTACCATTAAAATTTAAACTGGGGTCAGAAACTGTTGAATGCACCTCATCTCTATCATCTTCTTCATTTTCTTGACTGTAAGCAAATACTGTTAGCGTATTTTTATTTTTATGTATTTTTTGAATTATTTGATTAATTTGTTGACTTTTATTTTGATGCTTGTCTACTTCACTTAGAATATAATCTATACCAATTACTTTAGGATTTAACTTTCCTAATCCTTGTAAAATAGTAGACATATAACAATAATCTATTGGAAAGCTCCTGAACTCTTCCCCATATTTCTCCGTAATTTCTTTACATTGCTTAGATTCTTCATTCTTAGCTTTTTTTAATGATTTTTCATCAATTTGAATAAGTACTATTTGAGGCTTATAATGTGATAAGTCTTGTCTAGTTAATTGACGATATATAGCTTGAACAAAAAGACGCGAATCTAATAAAAGTGTTTGTAAAGGAGTCAATAAACTAATTAACAAAAAAAAACTAACCCACTTTAATTCCTTTGATGTTGGCAGCCACTGTTTAATAATTGACCATAAACCAAAAGGTTCAATACGAAATAACTCTGTGTTTGGATAACTAAATAGTGATGGAACTAAATATGTGGAAGGATAAGAAAGATGCTTTTCCTGCTGTTGAAGAAATGTACTTGCATCTAACAATGATTCGTGAACATCTTTATACTCAGCTAAGCTTCCAAGAAACTGTTTTAAAAATTCCTGCGCTACCTTATTATTAATAGGCTCTCTCATCACCACAACTTGACTTAAACCCAGATTAATCAGTGACTCTGCAATGTTGATACCCCTACAGGAATTGAAAATCGCAAACTGAAGTCCTCTTTTTTTCGCTAGTTCTAGCGCATCCTCAATTTCGGAAATGAATATCGAAGCATTTGGTGCAATACCTAATTCACCACCAGTTAAAACTGATTCATTACTGTGTCCCGCGAAAAATAATATATCCCAACCATCAACTGAGGCGATATTTTGTACTATTTCTTGTTTCAGTTCATCAATATTCTTCTTTGATGTCCAACCAATAAGCTTCACATATGCAATCGACCTGAATTTATTTAATTCTTCTCTCTCCGAGTCAAAATTCAAGCCGGTATCGTCTCCTAAGATAGCCAAAATTCTGATTTTACGGTGTAGGGGACGAAGATTCCCAGAACGAATATTCGCTGGTTTGCGAGCGATACGTATTCTTTTAGTTACTCCTAAATCAGTTCCAATCTCCCAGGTCTCCCAGGGAAAACGTGCTATTTCTATAGGAGTACAAGTTAAAAATACCTCAACCCATTCTTTTCCGTTATCGTCCAGATAATTAACAGAATTAGCAATTTCACGACGAATCTCTACTAACTCCGGACTAAATAACCAACGATGAAACTCATACAACAATAAAGACTGCGTATTTACTAAATGACTGCGGTAATCTTTTTTTACACTTCCCTTCCCACTCGCAGTTTTTCTTCCTCGCAAATTTCTATAGTAGTCTAAATAAGCCTTTCTCCACTGTTCGTAGTAATTATCGAGTAAAACAGGATACTGCAAACTTATCGTAATTCTCTTACCTGCTTCCCAATTTAGTTCAAAGATGCAAGTTGACTCAATTTTCGTTACCTTCAATTCAAAAATCTTTGCACTCATGATCAAATTTGGTAACTATAAGTTTAAGTTTCCTCGAAATAACAGAGATTTGTTATTGCATAATTTTAAGAATTAATTTTGGATTTAACTTTATATTCTAATTAATTTTTTTTTTATTTCTAGTACCCTTGAGGGTACCATTTATCTATCGGTTATCTAGCAAATTCAAATGGTCGAAAGACTTGGGTCTCTCCAGTTTCTGAAATAATGGTTGCTAAAAATTTATCATCATAACTTCCTTCTACCTGCGTATATATGTAATTATTATTGCTAGTAATTAATTCTTCTTCGTCTAAAATCTCTGCCTGGTCGCTGACTCGTAATGTAAACCTGGAAGCTGATTGATTATCATTAATAGCTTTTAAGACGAGCAGTAAAGTCCAGCCGTCTTCTTCTTCTGGTAAAGACCAAATAAGTGCATATAGTCGCAGTAATTTATTCAATCGAATGTCTAGATAAGCGCGAACAGCTGTAGGTGGAATATCTAATTGATTGTTATCTTGAATATCGTGAAGAATAATTTCTAATTCTTCCACAAGATTTGATTCGTTTGACTGAATAACCGACGATGTTGAACGCAACTCAGAAGCTACTGGAATTAATTCCCATGATAATGTTTGTACTGCATCATCTACTCGATCGACTAACCACTGCCCAACATTAACTGCTTGCTGAGTTAAAATCTGTAGTAAATCGGATAAATGCCTAGTCAATGTAGCAGTATTTTGAGTAGCAGCATTTTGATTGATAGATTGATAAAGCCAATCAATTAATAGAGGTGTTGTTAATACTGCTGTACCCTGTTCCCAAGTCAACACTTCCCACAGAGGACGATTATGCAGTTGGGGTAATAGATTCAATAATGCAGTCTGTACTCTCCTCAAAATATCCCCACGGGAGGTTGGAATTTCTGGTAAAGGAATAGCTGTGGGTGCTAAACATTGTAGATAAAGTAATATTTCATCAACTTCTTGATTGAATCGAACCAAAGGTATGTAATAGTTCCAGTCTGCTTCTGGCTGTAACTCTACTTTAATATTAACTAGTTGATCGTAACGCAAGAATCCTTTAATTGCCGCAATTTCTAACTCTTCATCAACACCAATTACAATATAAAAATGGGCTGTATATTCTGGTAAATCAATAACTGCCCTGGGAATAGCAACTTCTTCATTCGTCAAAAGTATACTGGGAATAAGACAAACCTTAAAATTGCCTATTTCTAAATTGCATACAGCATCAATTACATTGGCAAATTGATACTCTAAAGTAGATGATTTTTCTTTATCAAAAGTTAAGCTTGGTTCTCGTTGATACAGCCATTCTTCAAAAGCAAACAATGTCAAACACTGAAAATAAACTTGCCACTGTCTAAGTTGATTATTTATTTGTTCACTTAACAAAAAAGCTTGTTGGTACTGTTCTGTTTCTAAATTAACTATTTCTAAATTATCGTCAATTTTAAATAGATCGTTTGTTAAATCAGCCATAAAATTAGTCATCTTAATCCTGTCCTAATTAGTTAGATGTGGAGATTTAGTGATAAATTGACAAATTGACTGAGCTAATTTACTATTCATCGTTTGCCTATATCCGTTTTTAGCTTCTTTTTCTGCATCCTTAATTAATTCATCAATTTCTTGACCAAATATCTTTTGAATTTGTGCATCTAATTCAAGTAGTTTGTCAGGGTTTTGAGAGTATTCAGAAAGTTCTTCCACATAGTTTGTCAAGCTTAATATTAAATTGCGTCCAATATCTTTACGTAATATTTTTAGTTTTAGTAAACGGCTCAAATGAGGTTGGTCAGTAAATCCTAATTGAAAAGCTATTTTTGTCAATGCAACTCCATTACAGTGGAATAAATGTAGTGCTTCAAGGTATTTTTTAGCTTGCTCTTTCCCCTTTTTAGTTCCTTTGCGTTGTATATAATCAAAGCGAGTTTGGATTACCTGTCCGACAGATTTATGCAAGCAATTATTAAATGGTTCAATGCAAAAATCTGGTAACTTCAGCATTTTTTCCTTATCATCATTTTTTTTCACTAGGAACTTAGGTTGCGTCCAAGTTTCTCGTAATATATACGCAAGCTTTTGTAATTCTTCTAGAACTTTCTCAGAAGAAATTATTTTCCCACCAGAACTATGCTCAATGTCTTCACACAAAATTTTAGCAATTTGATTGAGTTGCTCTTTCGTTGGTTGAGGATATTTAGTAGTATTAACTTTACTCCACGGTTTAGCTTTGCGGTGTTCGGATAGTTGAGTGCAATAAATTCTATGAAAACTATCTAGTAATCTCATAGCTTCAGCAATTTCAGTTGGTGTTAATCGCAAGTTTAATAAAACTCGCTTAAGTCTTGTGTGAGTTGTGTAGCGAAGAATTACCCAATCAGTTAATTGTACGATTCCATGTTCTTTTAAAGATTGTTTAACAACACTAGAGCTTTTGAAAATAATTGTTACCCAAGTTGATAAATTACTCTTATTTGGGTTAAATGTTGACAAAATTTGAGTAGTAAGGGATTGTTCACTATCTTGATTGCTACGAGTCGCTTGACGAGATTCTCTATGAGTAGTATCAAGCACTAGTGGTAATATTTCAGTGCTGTAGAGGTAGTGCTTCTCACCAAACTTCTGCTCTAATGCGATGCAACTTTCTTTAAGCACATTGGAAATAAAGCAACGCAAGCATTTTTCAGCCATCTGACGACGAGGGTCGCTTGATTGATACCATTGCATTAGTTGATGTTGAATATTCCTGTCCGGTATCTCTTTTTGGTCTGTTAGTTCCGGAAATTGTTCGTTGAAAAAATTGAAAGCTTCTTCAAGTACATCATTTCGACAGCGACTAAAACTGTCAATCCGAGCTAATTTCCAATATCTTGATGCTACACCCATTACAACTTTTCCTAAATAACCATTATTCGGGATAAGCTCAAACTCTTATTGTGTGGTTGATTTATTTTGGTATATGTCAACGTGTTTGTGTTGTTTGAGCCGATGGCACATAGGTTGCCCGCGCTCTGGCGATGACCCGGGGAAGGGTCGCGCGGAGCATCACAGTTCAATAAATGTCCTTAACCCGAACTGACGTTAATTATTTCATTGTTTAGGGTTCTGTCTGAATAATAAAACTGCCTGATTGCTGATATCTGATGTACGGGTACTTGGGTAAATTACTGCTGCTGTTCATTTCAATAATCTCCAATGTCTAATGTCTTTCACTCATCTATATCTTTAGGTAGAACAAGGTTATGTATTTTTTACTGGTGATTCGCACTCAAGTTTTTGGTGGCAAGCTTCTAAAACCTCTAATCATGAAAGGTTTTGGCGTTAAAAAATTATGTTACCGGAAATCATAGAGCGTAAACCTGTAGGATATTTTAGTCTAATTTAATAGCCTAATTTAAAACAATTACAATTATTCCATATATTTCTGGCTACAGTTACGTGCATATCTTTCAATCTCATACCGCAGAAAGCAGAAGTAGAAATTACTGTAGAGTGTTTAAGAGGGTAGCGATTGCTACCCTCTTCCTCTTCCCATGGAAGGAACTTAAACAGGAACTTTAAGTTGATTTTCCTGGCAGATGATTCTTGAAAAGATATTTGGTGGAGAACCTCGAATACAAACAAGGAGACGTAGTAGCGGCTCAAGAGGTGATGATTATTGCCGCCATTACTCCCGCTAGAAACGAAAAAAAATTACTCTACAACCCATTCCCAATTAAAATAAATGGTGCCCAATAAGTACTAGTGCAAAATTAATTGTATATTTTAAAAGTTATTGTTTTGAGGTATAAAAAAATATTATTCTCTCCTACTTTGTGAAAAAATAGTATGAGTTCACTCATGTAGAGCTTTTAATAGATGAGACATATAAAAGGATTAAGCAAGGAAACATTAAAAATTTTAGATAGAATCTATCGGCAAAGTAAATATTACCAAGTAAGACAAAGAGCGCATTGTATAAAATTAAGTTTTCAAGGATATCAAATATCAGAATTAATTGAAATATTTAAAGTGAGTCGTAACACAATTTATAATTGGTTTAATAATTGGGAATCGGAGAATTTAGTAGGACTATATAATAATCCAGGTCGTGGTCGTAAAACAACCTTTAATATTAATCAACAAAAAGTGATTAAAGAATGGGTCAAAGAAACACCAAAGAATCTAGAAAAAGTCAAAGAAAAAATTGATAAAGAATGGGGAACAATAGTAAGTAAAGATACAATAAGAAGGTTAATGCTCAGGACAGGAATGAGATGGTATAGAATCAAGAGAAGCGTTGCTGGCATTCCTGTAGCTGATTTTTATGATAAAAAATTTCAAGAATTAGAACGATTGAAAGAAATAGAAAGTAGTGGAGAAATAGAAATTAGATATGTGGATGAAAGTGGGTTTTGTTTAATTCCATATATACCTTATGCATGGCAAGATAGTAAACAAAAAATCACTGTGAAAAGTCAACCTAGTAAAAGAATAAATGTTTTAGGGTTTTTAACTAGGCAGAATGATTTAGAAGCATATACATTTAACTGTAACATAAATAGTGATGTGGTAATAGCCTGCATAGATGATTTTTGTACAAAAATCACTAAAAAAACTGTTTTAATAATGGATAATTCATCTGTACATCAAAACAATTTTTTGTGGGATAAAGAAGAGGAATGGTCAAAAAAAGGATTAGAGATTTTCTTTTTACCAACCTACTCTCCTCATTTAAATATTATAGAAATATTGTGGCGATTTATTAAATATAAATGGCTAGAGGTGAATGCTTATGATAGTTTTTCTAATTTAGTTGAAGCTGTAGAAAAAATTATCATAAATTTTGGTTCCGAATATACAATTAATTTTGCATAAGTACTTAGTAAGGATGTTCAACCTAAACATCGCTCTTTTGATAGGAATTTGTCAGCGTTTACCCCCACAATATACGTTTCCTATATCCGTTACAAAATTTGAACAAAAATAAACAGTACCAATTGAGCCATCAACAGTTATCTTTATTAAAAGAGATGTTGAAGTAAGATGTTGAAGGCTAATTAAAGGGGGTATAAGTCCCCCTTTAATTGAAGACCATCCTTCATAAATTTTTGATGGGGGGACTTATACCCAACATAAAGCCGTTGATGCAACGCCGGGAAAATTTATCGTTTACAGATTCCAATTGATTAGCGATAACCCTCTTTTTTCTTACTTCTTACTTCGAGCGCAGCGAGTTAATAACGGGGCAGGTCAACTAACTTACTCATGACCAAAATCATCGCTATCTTTAACCAGGCCGGAGGTGTAGCCAAAACCACCTTAACCCAAAACCTGGGCTATCATCTAGCCCTCCATGAACATAACGTCCTGCTCATTGATATGGACCCGCAAGGTTCCTTAACTATTTTTATGGGCTTAGTTCCTAGAGAATTGGAGAAAACCGTATACGAAGCCATAGTAGAAGAAAAACCCCTGCCAATACATCAGGGGATTCATGGCATGGATTTAGTTCCTACCAACACCACTCTCAGCACGGCGGAAATGCAATTAGTTAATGCTGATTTGCGTGACTTTCGCTTACAATATGCCATTGAACCAATACAGTCTGACTATGACTTTATCTTGATAGATTGTCCTCCTAGTCTGGGATTACTAAGTTATATTTCTCTCGTGGCAGCAACTCATGTTCTAGTACCAATAGAAACTCACTTTAAAGCCTTTGAGGGAACAAACGAACTCCTGAAAACCGTCGCCAGAGTTCGCACTAGGGTCAACCGCTCCCTAGAAATAGGTGGATTTGTCCCAACTAAATACGATTCCCGCAACTCTCAGGATACTCGTACCTTGGGAGCCATTCAAGAACAACTTTCTGGAGCAGGGAAAGTATTTCCTCCCATTGCTCGTTCTACCACCTTTGTTGATGCCACAGAAGAACGAATGCCCTTAGCCGTATATCAGCCCAGGCATCCAGCCGTTGCAATACTTGACAAGATAGCTAGCAGCATAGAATCATTATGAACCGCAAACGCAGCCAACCACTTAAAAGCCAAATCGAAGTACCTTGGGACACCACAGGCATTGTAACAAACGACAATGCCGAGTCTACCTTCAACGTACCATTAAAACAGATTTATCTTCCACAAAGACAACCGCGCCGCTACTTTGACCCGGAAGCGTTAAATGAATTAGCTGATTCCATTAAACAACATGGTATCTTACAACCTTTACTAGTACGTCAACGAGCAGGAAGTGGATATGAATTAGTAGCAGGAGAGCGACGCTATCGTGCAGCATCCTCTAGCGGATTGAAAGAAGTACCAGTTATTGTTCGCGAGTTAAGTAACGATGCAGCATTTCAACTAGCATTAATAGAAAATCTTCAACGGGAAGACCTTAATCCAGTAGAAGAAACTGAGGGCATTTTACAACTGCTAGCTATAAAACTAGATTGCGAGCGTGAGGATATACCTCCTTTACTGCGGCGCTTACAGCACGAACGCAAAGAAGCAGCGAAATCTTACTTTAACATTATTGGGAAAGACGAACTAGAGAAAAATAAATCTTCCAATAACGTTATTGGAAAAGATGAATCTCCTAAGAAAGATGATTCTAAGACAGTCAACCCAGACTTAAAAATTGTTGAAGAAGTGTTTAGTGGTTTAGGGAAAATGACCTGGGAGTCATTTGCAAATAATCGTCTGCCCCTGCTAAACCTCCCAGAAGATATTTTAGTTGCAATGCGCTCTGGAAAGATTGCTTATACCAAAGCTAAAGCTATTGCTCAGATTACAGATGAAGCTTCTCGTGGAGAATTTTTGGAGCAAGCAATAAGCCAAGACTGGTCTAATCGTGAAATCAAACAACGTATAGCTGAGAAGAAAACCCCAAGCTCTAACTCTTTAACCGAGTCTAACGATTACAAAGAGCGTTTTAGTACTGCAACTACTAAACTTAAAAAATCGCGTATTTGGTCAAACCCGAAAAAACGCAAACTCCTAGAAAAGTTGCTCTCACAACTTGAAGCATTGACTCAGGAAGGTTGAGAGGAAGTATCCCGGCAGAGGGCAAAAATATTTATCAAGAAGGCAGAAGTACTCCCGGCATCGGCGGCTCTGGGGAATCTGCCTGTGTACTTCTCGCTCCCCTCGGAAGCAAGGGTTTAAGACCCCGGTCAAAACGAAGTTTTGGCGGTCTAAAATTAGTGACGGGTCTGAATCGGATACTAATTTTTCCGCTCAAGCTCCTGCCCCAGAGCCGCCGATGCCTTCTTCAATTGTCCCTCTGACTTATTTCTTATTTGTAAGTTAAAGAGGTAGGTGTGTAGCGGCTTAGAGTAGAAGTAGGGGTAAAGGGTAAAGTAGGTAAGAGGTGGTGATTTTTTTTCGGAGGGACTGCCAAGAACCTTTTTCTGCATAGAATTCCCCTTATTTAAGTATTAAATTAATTTTGCTCCCGTACTTAACTATATATGTTTGGAACACGAATAGAGGACAAGTATATAGAATTGTTAAAAATTTTGTCAGAAAGTTTTTATGACTCCGGGATTTTGGTGACAAGCGAGAAGAAAGATTAAGCTCAGAAAAAGTACCACAGCTGTCTAGTCTCTCCCACAGGTATCCTATGCTATTTGCAGAAAAACTTATCCAGATAGTACAAGCCTGGTTAGCTTACATTCGATTAGAAGAACTGACAATCGCTGAAGTCGAGCGGGGTTACTCTGTCTATCCAAAAGTAATAGATAAGGGAGTGCAGCTGGTAGGTAATAAGCTGATGTTGGATAACGAAGTTTTTAAACAATTTCAGCATCATCTTCAAGCCGCAGCTATTCGAGGTAGACCCAATGATTTTCAAATGGCTTCCGCCTTCCCCCAAATCTATTTAGTCCAAGGGAGAGGGAAAGAACAAAAACTAAAATATCTGCCACTCTTCACTATTGATATTTCCAGAATATTTCGAGGTAAGTATCGCAAAACTGGCTGGGATTTGACTGAATTCGAGTTTCAACCAGTAATTGTAAATTTAATGCGACTCTACGGTTTAGAAGAAGAAGTTGCCGAATCTTTGATTGTCACAGAAGGTGTTTTTAAATTTTTGGAAGATACCTTTAAAAGAAAATTCCCCAGCCTGCATGACTTTATTGACCAAGTGGACTTACCAGAAGGTAGATACAAAACTTTTCGACAACCTTATTTACTACGCTGTGATTTTGCACCGTACAACTTTCAGTTAAAACAAGACCTGCGAGAGATATTCAAACAACGATTCGACACACCAGATAATTGTAAATGGCTGGTTGATAATCATCCCTCTGTGGAGTACATCTGTAATTCTCCTAAATCACCCGAACATGAAGTCATGTTTTGGGGAGCGTTTCCTTCTCACGCACCCGATTCATTCCAAGCCTCAGCACTCAAACACGCTCAGCAGAATCCGATAACCGCCGTTCATGGACCACCGGGGACGGGTAAAACTGAATTATTCTTGCATTTAGTAGCGCAGCAAGTCGTAAAAAGAGCGCTCCGAATTGTTCGCGGGGAAGAAGATGCGAGCAATCTAACGTTATTTGCTAGCACTAACAACAGTGCTATTCAAAAATTCCAACAAAGATTTTTTGAGAAATTCCCCACCGAACACTTTTATTTAAACGGTGGTAGTCAAGGAGTTATCAAGCGTTCATCACTTCCAAAACTACAACAAGCACAAGATTGGTTGCGAGCTACCGAATTTAACCAGGAGACATGGGAGCAAGTCAAACTTGATTTATTATCAGCAGAAAATGAAATTCAACAACTGATAGAACAAGACCGTTTTAACTCAAGCCAACAAGCTGCGTCGGCTGAACAGTTATCACAACTAGATGCCCAAATTCAATCTCTCAATAACGAAATTGCTGCTATTCATGAAGAGTTAGAAGTAGTAAGCGAGCAGCTATCAAACTTGGGAGATTATGCCGATTTTCCTTCTTATGCCTACCAGCAAATCAAAGAAGGATTACAAAAGGCAGAACGGGAATTACCTCATGTATCATACTCAATCTCCAAACGCGCTTTTGAATTGATTAATTTTACTACCGATAAACTAGTTTTTAATCGACTGGCGAATCGTGTAAACGCTGCTGTTTTAAATACCTTGGCTACAGCGCATCCTTTTCAGCTACCGCTCTCGCGAGAGGGTTTAGCTGCATCCCAGACGGAAGTAAACCAGAAACTCTTATCCTCACAACAATGGCAGAATATT
>JBCCDM010000025.1:0-25568 GCA_039030795.1 Cyanobacteria bacterium P01_A01_bin.84 | reverse complement strand
CTAAATTTCAACTAGAAAAAGAATTAATCTTTTTTTTGTACAAAAAGTCATCTTTAAGTAGTCAATCCTTAAATATTAAATTCAATGTTAAAGAATCCTCTATATTTGAGAACATAGATATAAATGAAGCTATCAATAACTTAAATAAAGACGGGTTACATTTAGGAATTAACTTACCTGAAAAAATAGTTACTCAAATCATTCATTTTGCTAATACTAATATATGTTACGGCAATCGTAAAGCCAACTTAGGATTTTATCTACATCAAAAAAAGCAAGTAGAAAAAAAGTTAAATAAGAAATTTGTCATCGGTGGTTACTATAACACTACCTTAAATTGTAGCGCGATCGCACAACTACAGGAAGACCCCATCTTACTCGCGATCGCACAGAAATATCTGAAATTTCCACCAGTACATCAAGGAAATCAGCTTTGGTGGAGTTTTGCAAATCAATCAAGTATCAAGGATGGTACCCTAACACCCGACCTTCTCGATTATTCCCCAAGGTTGGGGTTGCGCGATCGCAAAAGAGCATTTCAACTATTCCACTACGATATTGATGATTATAAATTTGTAAAATTCTTCTTTTATTTAACTAATGTAGACAAATACAGTGGTCCTCATATTTGCGTTGTAGGAAGTCATAATAAAAAGAAAATTTCACATCTATTGTTTTCTAAACATAAGCAAGAAATAGATAAAGAAATAATCGATTATTACGGTGAAAATGCTTTGATAACTATTTGTGGAAAAGCAGGTTTTGGATTTATTGAAAATCCATTTTGTTTTCACAAAGGAACTACTCCCATTGTCAGAGACCGGTTAATATTACAAATAGAATTTGCAACACAAGACTTTCAAATGCAAAATGATATTAGAGATGATTCTCTTCTAAAAAGAGTAAAAATCTAACATCTAACATCTACAGGACTTACGCAACGGAGATTTGTCCGAAGCGACCGGAACAGAGTGTACGGTTAGCGAATGCAAGATTTTTGGGTTAGCTAGCGCGTTTGCTGCACAAAGACTGAGTCTGCTTGACAGAGCTTATACGTCGCAAATGTAAAGTCCTAGAGGACACGCGGAAGCGTTAACGTCTCGGACGGAATTACGTCGCTTTTGCGTAAGTCCTAATCTATTAGATATCATTAAATATAAATATTTAATATGCACTTAGACCAATACCATCTTGGTAATTATACTCCAGGGGCACCTCTATGGAAACAGCTAATCTGGTACTTTATAGGTGCACCTTTAGTTAGTAGTTATTTACTACCAATATCTGCTATCAAAGTTTTTATTCTTCGTTTATTCGGCGCAAAAATTGGTCAAAAGGTACGCATAAAACCAGGAGTAAAAATCAAATTTCCCTGGCGTTTATATGTAGGAAATCATGTTTGGATTGGAGAGAATACCTGGATTGATAATTTAGATTTTGTCACTATTGAAAATCATGTTTGCTTGTCTCAAAGCGTTTATCTTTGTACAGGAAATCATGATTGGAGTCACCCACATTTTCAGTTAATGACCAATCCTATACATTTACAAGAAGGCTGTTGGATTGCAGCGAAATCAATTGTAGGACCAGGTGTAGTAGTTGGAAAAGGTGCAGTGTTGACCATGGGAGGAGTTACAGGAAAATCTTTAGAACCTATGACTATTTATATAGGGAATCCTGCAAAACCACTACATAAACGTAAATCCCTTGAATCTAATAGACCTGTCCGTAAATTAAGTTAGCGTTGGACGGGTTTAATATAAGGTTGACAGAATGTTGAGTCATCTTAGTCATGGATAGATGACATAACAACAACTTGACTTAACAAAAATTAACTACTTCATATGATTATTCAATATTTTTGTAGCTATGACTACAGAATTTTAGGCTATAATTAATTTGAAAGCAAAAATATCAAGAAATCCTGACTTATATTATAGGAGAATAACTATATGACTACTCAAGATAAAGCACGGGCACTGATGCAACAGCATTACTGCTTAGTTAAACGTCGCCAACAGTCTGTTTTGGAGCGTACGGCTCAAGAACTGGGTTTACGCCATGAAGTTGGTAAATATTGGAATCCTGTTCAAGGTAAGTTAAACCCATTAGCTAGAGAGAGTTATGATGCTAGCGTTGTTGGAGCATTTTAATCCGCTCGAGTTTGTGTAACTCTTTATTAAAAGCAGCTTTCGGGAGGAGTTGAGAAAAATACTTTTCTCAACTTTCCCATTACATATCTGACTTGTTTCTATTGCATTGTAATTCTGTAGAGACTTTCTATAGATAGAATCTTGTAGCTAGTAAAGAAATCAAAAGTTTTGTATAGCTTTACTGTGGGGGAGTGAGTTAGTCATACAAGAGCGTGAAGCTAAGGAAGCTGCTTTGAAACGGTTAAAAGAGTTAGAAAAACGGTTACAGGATGCTAGTATGGAACCTTAGTTTATCATTTCATGGCAGGATAAATCCTGCTCTTAGTTTCATAAAACTAAGTTTTAGATTTTAGGTTTTGGGTTGAGTTTTGGTATGCGATCGCACCAAATAAAATAGCCATTCACTATAGCGATCGCTGCTATCGTATCAATCAAAAAAATATTGAGATGTTGGGTTACGACACAAAATTGATTTATGAATTGATAAAACTATATTGTAGTGTGTCTAACCCAACCTACTAACTAACTGGGTTGCACATAGTTAATTACGGCAGATGTTTAGAGTATATTGAGATGTTGGGTTACGACGCAAAATTGATTTATGACTTGATAAAACTATATTGTAGTGTGTCTAACCCAACCTACTCACTCACTACTCACTCACTAATATTTATAAGAAAACCACCGCAATTAAGCAGTGGTTTTAATTTCAAACTAAATAATTTCAAACTAATAATTTCAAGTTTTCAAATAAAATTGAAATTAAACGTCATAGTAGAGAGAAAATTCGTAAGGATGAGGACGTAAACGTAGGGGGTTAACTTCAGTATCTAACTTATAAGAAATCCAGTTTTGAATGAAGTCTTCTGTAAATACATTAGATTCAGTTAAGAACTTATGATCATTTTCTAATGCTTCTAATGCTAGTTCTAAAGAACCAGGAGTAGAAGGTACCTTAGATAATTCTTCTGGAGAAAGTTCGTAGATATTTTTATCTAAAGGTTCACCAGGATGGATTTTACTCTTAATACCATCCAAACCTGCACATAACATTGCAGCAAATGCTAGATAAGGATTACAGGTAGCGTCAGGACAACGGAATTCCAAACGCTTTGCGTTAGGATTATCTCCACTCAAAGGAATACGTACTGATGCAGAACGGTTTCCTTGAGAATAAGCTAGGTTAACTGGTGCTTCATAACCAGGAACCAAACGCTTGTAGGAGTTGGTACTGGGGTTAGTAAATGCTAGCAATGCGGGTGCGTGCTTTAGAATACCACCGATGTAGTAAAGACCCATTTCACTCATCCCAGCATACTGGTCTCCAGCAAACATGGGCTTATCGTCTTTCCAGATAGACTGGTGAGTGTGCATACCAGATCCGTTATCTTGGAATACTGGTTTTGGCATGAAGGTAATTGTTTTACCATACTTTCTACCAACGTTCTTGATGACATACTTATAAGTCATCAACCAGTCAGCAGCTTCAATTAGCTTACCAAAACGGAAACCAAGCTCGCACTGACCACCAGTTGCAACTTCGTGGTGGTGTTTCTCGATGGGTACACCACATTCTTTCATAGTTAACAACATCTCAGTACGCATATCCTGAGAAGTGTCAGTCGGAGGAACTGGGAAATAACCTCCTTTGTAGTCTGGTTTGTAACCTAAGTTTGGTCCTTCTTCTCTACCAGAGTTCCAACGACCTTCAACTGAATCTACATAGTAGTACCCAGAATGGGCATTTTGGTCAAAGCGGACATCATCAAAAATAAAGAATTCTGCTTCTGGACCAAAGAAAGCAGTATCACCAGCACCAGAAGCGACTAAATAATCTAATGCTTTTTGAGCAATTACCCGAGGACAGCGATCGTACCATTCACCAGTACGAGGTTCTTTAATACTACAAATAATGCTTAGGGTCGGCTCTTTCATGAAGGGGTCGATCCAGGCAGTATCAGCGTCGAGTACCATTGACATATCGGACTCATTGATGGCTTTCCAACCCCTTATACTGGAACCATCAAAGGGTACACCCTCGGTAAAAGAGCTTTCATCGATTTGATCTTGGTACATTGTTAAATGCTGCCAAGTACCAGGCATATCGATGAATTTCAAGTCGATCAACTGAATATTATTGTCTTGAATCATTTTCAAGACTTCTTGTGGGGTTGTCATGGTCACTCCTTATCTGCCTATTTACTTAAAGTCAAACCGGAATTATTAATGCATCTTTGACCCTGCGAATCTGAAAACCAGATTTTCACACACCTGACATATCCTAAATACAGAAAAGTTTATATTTTGTATCAACAGTTACAGAATAAAAATTTTAAAGGTTATATTAAGCTTTCACTAAAGAAAGATTATATTTCAGTTTTGCTTAGAGAAAAAGATACAAAACTGCACAATTGGGTTGATGGGGACAAGTTTGGCATAAAATTCTTAGTAGCAAGTATACATTTTTGTGCCTTGTCTACTGGCTTCTAGTTGGGGACTTTTAGTTATTAGGGATGACTCTTCAAAGATTCTATTTTTTTTGAAGAATTGACACCTTCTTAGGTATAGCTTGCTCAATAACAGCTAATTAAATATCAAAATTATAGATACACTCATATTGGGAGATAACAAAGAATGCGCGATGCAGTCACAAGTTTAATTCAAAATTATGATGTTGCAGGACGATATCTGGATAGAAATGCCATTGATAGTCTTGCATCCTATTTTGAGAGCGGTACAGCACGGATACAGGCGGCAGCAATAGTTAATGCTGATGCTGCTAGCATTGTTAAACAAGCTGGTTTGGCACTATTTGATGAATTGCCAGAATTAATTCGTCCTGGTGGTAATGCTTACACAACTCGTCGCTATGCTGCTTGTTTGCGGGACATGGATTATTATCTACGTTATGCAACTTATGCATTAGTTGCTGGTAGTATGAATGTTCTGGATGAGCGAGTATTACAGGGATTGCGAGAAACTTACAATTCTTTGGGAGTACCTATTAGTCCTACTGTTCGCGGTATCCAAATTATGAAGGATCTTGTGAAAAAGCAGGTTACTGATGGTGGAATTACGGATACAAGTTTTGTTGATGAACCTTTTGATTACATGACTAAAGAATTGAGCGAAAAAGATATTTAAGTTTTTGTTGTGGTGAGTTGTGATTGGTGAGTGGTAAGTGGTTATATTGTAAAACTTTGAGAGTCTAACGAAGTCGCAAAACTATCAAGTGTAGGTTGGTTAAAAAATTTTTAATATATTAAATTTGATTTACCAATTCATTATTGATTTACTATTCATTATTCACTACTCACTACTTTTGAGGTTCGACGAAATTTTTAACTAACTTGGCTAAACAGAAACTTGGCTAAACAGAGATTAGATGTTTTTTTAGTAGAAAAAGGTTTATTTTCTTCCCGTCAGCAGGCACAGAGATTTATTCAAGCTGGGGAAGTCAAGGTTAACGATCGGGTAATTGATAAACCGGGAACGGAAGTTAAAGTTGATTCCCAAATTCAAATCAAAGAGCGATCGCGCTTTGTTTCTCGTGGTGGTGAAAAGTTAGCGAAGGCTTTAGATGAGTTTGATATTGCTGTAGAAGGACGTATTTGTCTTGATGGTGGGATTTCTACAGGTGGTTTTACTGATTGTTTGCTGCAATCGGGGGCAAGGTTAGTTTACGGTGTTGATGTCGGTTACGGACAGGTTGATTGGAAATTACGTACTGATGAGAGGGTAATTTTAAGGGAAAGGACAAATATTCGTCATCTTACACCGGAAGATTTATATAGTAATCCTATTTTGGTAGAAGAAAATAATTATCCCGACTTAATAGTCGTTGACGTTTCATTTATTTCCCTCACCAAAGTTTTACCAGCTATTTGGAAATTAAGCAGACCCCAACGGGAAGCTATATTGCTGGTGAAACCCCAATTTGAAGTTGGACGCGATCGCGTTGGTAAAAAAGGTGTAGTAAGAGATCCAAAACACCATGCAGAAGCGATATCCGGGGTATTAAAAATAGCGATAGAACTAGGTTGGAAATACCAAGGTTTAACATGGTCGCCAATACAAGGACCAAAAGGAAATGTAGAATACTTATTATGGCTGGGAATGGAAACCCAAACCCAGCCACTAGAATCAGAAGCTATTTACAAAATCACCTTCAGAGCTACAACTGATTTTAAAAGTAGTTAAGAATTATGAATTATGAATTACAAATTAAATTATTAATTATCAATTTAACGTTCATAACTCATAATTCTGATAACTTATTATACGTCGTAAACCAAACACTCTAATGCATCAGGATGACTATCGCAGTAGCTTTCCAAAGAATTCTTACGACTTTGAGCCTGCTTGCGATGGGAGCATTCTGCTTGCAGTTCTTCTACAATATCCCAAGCAACAGCGCATTCGCTAGAACCATCACCACTAGTCGAACAAGCAGAACGAGCTTCATCAACAGCAGCTTGAATTGCTTTTCCTAAAGTTTCTGAAGCTTCTTGATTATTATTGATAAATGAATTCATTCTTATTTTCTCCTTCGGTTTCTCAGATAAAGTTTGAAAAATCTAGTCAAACACGTGCAGGTGAGAGTTTCATTTCAATTTAATGCTTATTTTTACCTACGATTGATCAACTCACCTGCAACAAATACAAAAGTAATTCCCCATATTCCGGAAACCTATACTGACTTTTCAGAGTGCATTAGGAATTCTTTTGACGTGGAAATAATAGAATAACCCTTAATTCTTACCAAGCTGGTATTGAAACATCAATTACTTTGGTATTAATTACTTTGGTATTAATTACACCTGCAATTGTAGAAAAACGACTTTAAGAAAGAAGTGGTAGAAACCGCACTATATTTGTGATAGTTTCCGAAATTACTCCACACTGGGCTATATTTACTCAGTGAGGGAATTAAATAACTTTACCTCCAACTTTTTACACGAATAGCGTATTAAACTTTAATAGCCTGAAAATATAGGAGATTCCAAGGCTTTGTTAAAAGAGTTTTATCAATGCCAAAAAACTTGTAAAAACTTAAGTATTTGTTACTTTTAAAACATCTAATCATAGACATTTCCTGACTTTTAAATCATGACTTCACTTTCTGACGGGTGTTTCTTGGTTGCAAACATTAAGCTATAGCCATAGACATATAGGCACGGGACATTATTTTTACTCAAAAAGTGCTACGAGGGATGTTTGGTATTTCAATTACTACTCACTTTCTTGAGACGGGACTAGAGCCTCTATCCCCCCGTCTATACCTGCAGCGTCACTAAAACAGTTCTTATTTTTGGAGAAAATGTTGTTAAACGTAGCTCCTTGTTCCTTCATTGCTGTTCGATAATTGTCACATACTAACTTCAGAACTTTCCAAGCTGCATTGTCCTTCGCCTCCACTCTCTTTTTTTCCCTCTCCGCTTCCTCTTTCTGCTTCTCCGCCTCTTCTTTCTGCTTCTCCGCCTCTTCTTTCTGCTTCTCCGCCTCTTCTTTCTGTTCTCTCAAGTTATTAATTAACACATCGTTTTTGCTGCTTAACGTTACTGTGTTCTGCCATTGAATCCAAGAAAACCCAGAAAGACCCAAAGCTAAGACCAAACCCCCTGCCAACAGAGAAATAGTCCATCGTCTTGCACGTTCCCGTTGTTTTTGTTCTCTATCCCTTAATGCTACGCTAGCTTGGATAAACTCTTGCTCCCCTTTGCTCAGATCCTCTGACCGTTGTTTAAGCTTTTCTTCCGCCTCTGCTAACCCAGCACCCCGCAGCAATGCCCCTTCATCCCTTTGCATCTGTTGCCATTGATACATTCCTACCCGTAACCGCTCTTGCCAAGCACGAAAATTACGGTCTGTGTCCATCCATTGTCGCAGTTCACCCCAATTGCGAATCAATGCCTCATGAACAACTTCCACTGTTTCTTGCTCCGCACCATTACGACTAGTGACCACTAATCGTGCATCTGCTAAGTGTTTTACCAATCCCCAGCAAGATCCACTCAATTCAGCTTTAGTCGCCAATCGTCGCGTATCCTCCGTTCCTTCGCCCGGACGCACTAATTGGATAAAAATTCGCCGTACTTGTTCTTGCTCAGTCTGACTCAATTTGCGGTAATTTTCATCTGCATGGCGAGCCAAGGCACCTTGTACCTCACCAATAGCCTCATAAGCTACATGAGTTAACTGTTTGCTCTCTCGCCGTTTCCACAATTCCGTTAACGCGAACTCCAAAAGAGGTAAATTACCTGGTTCATCTTCCACATCATCTAAGATGCGTTTTACCAATCCACCTTCAAAACTTACCCCTAATTTTTCAGCAGGCTTTTCAATTACTTGTGTAAGTTCTTCATGGTTCATTGACCTAATTTTGACATCAGCATTTTGCAACAAATCCCCAAATTGAGGATAAGAGAGGGCATTTCCTAAAAAATCCGCCCGCATTGTTGTAACTAGCACATGATTGTATTGGGGTCGAGAAGAAGAAGATTGAAAACAGGCTAATAAAGTGTCTACAAAACTACGACGAATTTTCTGATCCGTGCATAGAGTGTAAAGTTCTTCAAACTGGTCTGCAATCAACAAAACCCGATGATTGGGATGCTTTTTCTGGATATGGGAAAGTATATCAGGAAGAGTGATTCTACCATCCCTAATAGATTGTGCTAACTTACCAGCTTGAATTATTTGTTCAGTAGAGTCACCAGATGTATAAAGTGGAACCAGTGACTCAGCCAAAGCATAGAACGGATCTGAACCAGGACGGAAGTGAGTAAATAGCCAGTGACCTTCATTTTGTAGCTTTGGTACTAGTCCCGCTAATACCACTGAAGATTTACCACTTCCCGACGCACCCAAAACTGGTATAAAATTACGGGTTTGAGTCGAAACAAATAGTTCTTGTACAAATACCTCACGTCCAAAGAAAACATCCGCATCATTGGGACTAAAGTGAAACAAACCCCGATAAGGGCAGGGAAGATTGTCATCAGCAGCATCCGTGGATTCAACAGGTACTACCTTGATATCTTCACGATAATAGTAATTCGTAATGGTAATAGTAGCTGTGTTGCCAGTACCAGTCTGAATAGCGCTACTCTCACTACTCCCCCCAATACTGGCACTGTGATTATCTCCTTGGGCACTGTTGCTGCTCATCTTCCTTGTCCTACAAGTAATCTATTAAAATTAAACATACACAAAAGTCATAGATGTTAATTAATAGAACTTATGCACCGTACAAATTAATCATGCTATAAATTTGCCAGGGACTTTTCCCTCCCTAAATACAAAAATTTATATAAATTTCAGTTATAAATAGAATATTTTATTGTTCAATGAAAAAGTTTAGGATTTATGCACTTGTGACGAAAAATAAGGAACGCTGTACAACCTAGACGTGTAACCTACTTGTGCTTAGCTAATGCACTAAGCGAAGTTATGCCGTTAGGCTTTACGTAAGTCCTGAAGTGATTAGACTGATACAATCCCAAAGGATTGTCCTTAATGACTTCATATCCTTAAATAAAGTATTTATTTATACGTACACAAATAAATACTAATATTTAAGTCATATCTTGTACAAAGAAAGTCATGTAAATAAATAATACTCAGTATTCCTGATCCCCTAGGACTGGAAGTCCCAGGCTTATAAACGAAGTCCTCTAAAAGAGGACTGAATAAATATTGAATTAATAGTATTATTTGTTACTTCATGTTTTATGTTTGACTATTTATACGTATAGGTGCAAGATTTGAGTTAAGGAGTAAAATTATAAAAATATGGAAAAAGAATATATGTTTGCAATTAGTTCTCAAATGGGTTTAAATTTTTTCTATTTTATTTCTACTATTTTACTGAGCCTTTTCTTTGCGATCGCTCTCACCAAACTAACGTTATCTATAATTTATGCAACTGGTAACGCAAATGATGACTTACTCATGGAGTTGATGCGAACTCAAGGAATTACTACATGGAAAGAACTGGAACAAACCTCGGGTGTTAAGAGTGGAGCAATTTGGATGTTGAGAGATGGTAACGTCGATCACCTCAGATGGAATGAATTAAATCAAATTGCAGCAGCTTTGTCTCTACCTTTACCAATTTTACTATCAAAACTAGGTTTATTAGAAGATAATCCAGAATTAGAAGCTTCTCGTCAAGAATGTTTACGACTTAAGCAAGAGTTAGAGCAGTTAAAAATTAGAAATTAGAAATTAGAAATTAGAAATTTACCTCACACATATATGAAGTGCTGGGCACATTTTTATTTTATTCACATAGCTCGCTTCTCGCGAGAGCGAGTATCAATTTAGAGACTAATTATGATAATGGGTACTTGGTAAATTTAATTTAGAATTTAGAATTTAGAATCTAGAATTGTTTTAGTCTTCTCCAATTTCTAAATTATGACTGCTGTCCGTAAAACTCTATCTCACCAAGGTATCGAAATTTCCTATTTAGAATGGAATCAAGAAAGTAAGCAAGGTAAAGAACCTTTGTTATTACTCCATGGTTTAGCGGATCATGGTTTGGTATGGACTAGTCTGGGTGACTCCTTAGCATCGAGATATCATATCATCGCACCAGATTTAAGAGGACATGGTGAGAGTAGTAAACCAGAAGATGATTATACTTTTGTCAGTATAGTTGCAGACCTAGAAGCCTTAATGGATAGTGTAGGATGGAAATCTTGCCATGTGGTGGCTCATTCATGGAGTGGTAAATTAGCTGCCATTTGGGCAAGACAAAATCCATCGATACTGCTTAGTATGGTGTTGGTCGATCCAATTTTTATCTGGAAGATGCCTAGTTTCTTAAAACTTACCTTTCCATTTTTGTATCGGGTCTTGTCGTTTCTCAAAGGAATGGGACCATTTAGCAGCTACTCAGAAGCTGAGAAACAAGCACGTCAAATGTACGAATATCAGGGATGGACACCTTTACAACAGGAGGTATTCAAAAATGGAATAGAACAAAAAGCTGATGGTACATGGGGGAGTAAATTTACCATTAATGCACGCGATCACATTTTTGATGAGGTACTCAAAATTGCAGGTTTAACGGTACCCTTAGAAGTTCCCTGTTTATTTATTCAACCGGAAAAAGGTCTAAATCGCCAAGAATGGCAGTTAAAACCTTATAAAAAGTATCTGAAAAACCTGAAAATTACCAAAGTTCCAGGAAATCATTGGGCATTTTTAACTCAACCAAAAACATTTAATCAGGTTATATCAGCATTTTTAGAGGAACATTTGCAATAAAACATTTACAATCGAAAATTTTAGATAGAATTGAGAATTACGTTTTATGTAAATTGTTATAAGTTGCATTATTCGTAAATTTATTAGCTATTAAAAGAGCTATTAAGTAAGTAGGCAAGAATAAATACAAGAAGTATGTAACGAAGTATAAAATTGTTGCATTTCCTTTTTAGTTGCCCTTTGGTGCTAAAGTACAACTACAAAAAAGTATATATAACTTGTTTTTACCGAGCTAATTAGCTGTTTTCAAAAGTCAAATAGCTAACATTCAAAAGCCGAAAGCTATTGTTAAACAAATATTTATATCATTTTAATGGCGGATAAGTCAGTCATGACTATTTGTATTAATCCTTCCTGTCCTAACCCAGAATTTCAAGGCAATAATGAAAGTAAATTTTGTCAAAGTTGTGGTTCTTCACTAGATTTGTTTGGTGGTTATCGAGTTCTTAAACGTCTTGATGACCGGAGTTATTTTGCACAAGTTTATGAAATATATGGTCAAGGGGAACACAGAATTCTCAAAGTTTTAAAAAGATACTTAGCCGAAGACCCCAAGACTGTAGAACTTTTTCAACAGGAAGCAAATATATTAAGTAAATTAGACTATCCTGGACTTCCTAAATATTTTAGTTACTTTCAATACCAAACTAGAAATAGTTTAACATTACATTGCCAAATAGTCGAAAATATAGAGGGAATTAATTTAGAAGAATGGAGATTGCAGCAAATTCAGGTGTCTGAAAGGCAAGTTCTTTTATGGATGAGACAGTTAGTAGAAATATTATATGTAATTCATAATCAAAACTATCTTCACCGAGATATAAAACCTAGTAATATTATTGTTCAACCTAACGGACAGTTAGTGTTAATTAATTTTGGAACAGCTAAAGAATTAAGTGAGTTTTATTTAAAAAGACTGAGTCATACAAGTAGTTTAATCAGTGTTGATTCCATTGGTTATAAACCACCAGAACAAATGCAGGGTGAAACTGCACCTCAGTCAGATTTTTTTGCTTTGGGACGGACTTTAGCGTTTCTGATTGCTGGCTATCACCCTTTACAAATGCCAGCAAAAATATATGATGCTCATCAAGATATCTTACACTGGCGACGCTACGTCAATAATAATATATCTGACCTCATACTAGATTTTATCGATTGGCTGATGCTTCATGACATTTCTGAGCGTCCTTATAATGTCCAAGAAATTTTGCAACGCTTAGGAGAGGTCGAGTTGCGTTTTATGACCAAGCAGAACCCTAGAACTTCTACATCTACATCTACAACTTCTACACCTGGAACTTCTAAATCTAATAATAAACCTAGTAACACAAACTTTACTGCTGAGGAATCCAATCATAATCAAACAAAATCAACTAAAACAAAATCAACCAAAACAAAATCACAACGTCCTCCAACCTTGGTACAAACCAAAAATACAAAGATACAATCTGCAACATCATCTAGTGGGGCAAGTAAACCACAAAAAATCCCATTACTAGCATTATGTGCAGCATTAATCACTTCTCTGGGTTTACTAAGCCTTGCTGCCTTTACAATACGCTACATTAATCTACCGCAGATATACCCAATACAAGAATCAGGGATTACCATACCGAACTGATACTGAACTAATACCGAACATAGTCCCCAAAATCCGCATTTCATGATGAGAAAGTACCAATTACCAAGTACCAATTATATTATGTCCAGTTAAAAAGTTGTCATGTCTGTGGGGAATGAGTAAAGAGTAATGAGTAAAGAGTAATGAGTAATGAGTAATGAGTAATGAGTAATGAGTAATGAGTAATGAGTAGCAGTACCATCATCTTTTCAATAGCGTTAGATCGTAACTAATTAAGCGGATTTGATATTACCCCTCAAGCAATTGGTAAGGTAAAATGAAACTCACTGCCCTGATTTTTTCCTTGAGAAACAGCCCATATTTCTCCTCCCAATTTTTGAATAATCTGACGACAAATTGCTAAACCCAGTCCCGTACCACCTATACTGCGTCGTAGAAAACCTTCTTCTTGATAAAAACATTGGAATATGGTCTCTAACTGATTTGTTTCAATACCCCTACCTGTATCTGTAATAATAACTTCTAACATTTGGTGAGCTTTGGATTTTTTGGGGAATTGTTTTTTCGGGGCTGAAGATTTCATAACTTTGGCAGTAATTGTTACTTTACCGTCATTTGAGGTGAATTTACAGGCGTTATCAATTAATTTATTTAAAACTTCTGTTAATCCCTCTCTATCAACTTGTACTAAAGGTAGTTTGGCAGGTATTTTTTGAATAATTTTCGGTAAATGGTTTATAGTTTTACGTCCTTGAATAGAACTAAGTACTAAATCCAAAGTATCCTGAAGTGAGGTAGATTCTATTTGCCAGCGTACACCATTACCTTCCAATTTAGAAAGAGTGAGAAAATCTTGAATAAGCCTGCGCATTCTCTCGGAATCTTCTAAGGCTGTTTGTAACATAGATTGCTGTAAATCTATTGGTATATTTTCTTCTTCAGCTAAACTTTCTAAACAGATTTGAATTGTAGAAAGTGGCGTTCGTAATTCATGACCAACAATGGCTATTAAGTTACTCTGAGTCCGCTCTAAATTAGCTAATTGACGATTAACAACCTCTAAATTAGAGTAGGTCTGGGCTTGCATAATTGCAACACCTACTTGGTTAGCGATCGCTTTGATGAATAATTGTTCTGAGTCGCTCCAAGTATAAGGTTTTTCACCACAGTGATGTATCTCTAATATACCTACTAAGGTTTCTTGATAGCGAATAGGTATCAGTAAAAATGACCTAATTTCCCATTCTGCGAACAGATTACCCAATTGAGGATTTGTCTTAATACCTAAGTCTTGTTTGGTATCGCTAATAATAATAGTCTCAGATACTTTTAAAGCTTCTTCAATCAAAGGATAACTAACTATTTGCCAGCTTTCACCTTTTAGGGACGCTAGTGAATCATCAGCAATCCATTCATATTCAATGAGTGGAGTAATTTCACTTGGGTCATCAGGATAAATAATACATCGACAAGGACTAAAAATCTGACCTATTTCTCTGACTGCTGTTTGAAAGATTTCATTTGGGTCTAGTGAGTTACGAATAAAGGCTGTAATCTTATTGGTTAGTCGCTCCAATCGCTCTTTATTAAAGAGATTGCGGTATGCTTTGAGCTGTCTATATTGACTGGACTGTAAATAATTAACTAAACGAGCGGTAAACAGCTGGTGGGCATCAATTGGTCGTATTCTCTGAGCTACACCTTTATTAAAATTATTTCCATTATGATTGCTTTCTACTAATGAATTATTGAGTCTTTGAGTTAAACCATAAATTTTTCGAGTCACTTCTACTCGAGAAGCTAAATCTGGTCTATAGTCTAAAATTCGTTCTAATAATAAATTGGCTGCTTGGGCACAAACTTGACGCTCAAAAGTCCAAATTCCCTCAAACTGTCTTGCTCTATCAATAGAGATAGCTTCTATAGGAGAAGCAAATTCTCGACAAAATATACAGGCACAGTATTGCTTACCAAAAATAACTAAGTGCCAATCCTGAGCTAAATCATCATTCTCATCATAGGCGATCGCTGAATGTAAGCCACAATTGTTAGAGATATTTGCCCCTTGGGGTGTCATTACATACACTTGATCTGTAATGCCTGCCATACGCTGGTAACGACGACTTCCCTGACTAGAAAAGTGCTGCTGGTGGAAGTTGACAATTACTAAAGGTTGGTCGTCTCCCTTTAACACGAGGTCTTCCATTGCATGGGATAAAGCCTTTAGAGAAGCTTTAAAGTAAACTTGCGATCGCAATTGCGGCAAACTTTCAAGTAAGTTGTCTAGCAGTGAATTAGAAGTCTTTGTTTTCATCAACGTAATTTTATGCAGCCATTCGATTATTTTTTACTGTCAGCTTGACTAGAAACTTTTTCGATCAATTTTTTTCAGACTAAGCAAAACACTAATAACCTAATTTTGTCAAGATAAAGTAATTTCTTGATGTCAACGTGTTCTTAATTCACTAGAATTCTTTACAATTTAGACTGTACTATTTGGGAATATAGCCATTCCATTAATAAGCTTTTGAGGTAGCTCAGAGACGTTATGATTTAAAGCATTGTCTTCAATAATATTTTAACCATTCTCTTCCCCCAAATTTAATCTACACTGTCATCTACAACACACTTTGGTTTCCAGATAAGATGTTTAATTGGGCTTGCCTAATATCACAACACCATATCCATCAATTTCAAAGAGCTAGCTACACTTCGATAGCTAGAGTCCCATAAACTAGTTCCATCTAAATTTGCACAACTTAAGTCGGCATTGATTAAGTTGGTTCTGTCAATAATTGCTTGAGAAAAATTAACTTTGTATAAATCTGTATTACTTAAGTTTGCTCCAGTCAAGTTGGCTTTACTTAAGTTTGCACCCGCTAAATTTGCTCCTCTTAAATCGGCATAACTAAGGTTTATTCCTCTCATATCAGCCCCAGTTAAATCAGCGTTACGTAAATCTGCTAGCCTTGCATCAGCTTTACGTAGATCCGCTTTATGTAAGTCTGCTTGACTAAAATTTGTCCGAATCAAGCAAGCATGGCTTAAGCAAGCAAGAATCATAAAAGACTTACTCAGATTTACTCTCCACAAAATTGCCTGTGCCAAAATAACTTCATTTAAAATAGCACCTCCTAAAGAACTCCCCGCTAGGTTACTTCCTCTCAGGTTTGCCTGACTCAAATTAACCCCGGCTAGGAATATTTCACTTAGATTAATTCTTTGCAAATCTATTCGCGGAAAATTTCTATTACCCGCCCCATAGCGTTCTATAAGTTCGTTTACTTTCATTACAGTAGGTAGGTGTTTCAAATTGGGCAAGTCATGGCTGTCACTGTACTGGTAACAATGCTTTTTCGTTAATTCCTATAGACACAAAACTTATACTTCGCTCAAATTTTTTTGTTATTTTCAGGGCTGAGGAATTACAAGTTTATTTAAGTTATATAAATAAAAATAAATTATTTTGTAACGTTATGTCAAGATATTTTAAGAATATGGAAAAAATAATAATTATTGACTTTCTCTAGTGTATGAGATATGCGATCGCTTCCTGCATGACTCGATAGGATTCAGTTCAGCCTCAAAAAGAGAAATAGCGTAGGTGAGTTGAGGTACTTTTGCTGACGCTACATTTCATGAACATCGTAGGTATGCATTACGGCACAACCCAAATTTCTTACTAGACATCTCCAGAAATTAAATATGTGGGACCTCGAACCCTTGCCCTAGAAGTTAAATTTAACGTCTAGGACATATGAATGGGGGAGATGTCTATTGATCCGTGTTGGGTAATGGGATTGCTTCGAGCAGACACCCATGTGTCATCGCTCTACCCAACCTACAATTATTCTTAACCACAACCCTATTCCGCTATCATTCGATGTAGTTGCGGTTCAACGAAAAAAATTCTTACCCAAACTGAGACAGATAACGGATAAGAATTTCCAAAATAGTTATGGATATTTATTTTTGCAGTCCAATACTGTTTAGCTAGGTCTCAAACTAGAAAAAGCAATTACTGAAGGGATGAAGATTGTCTTCCACCCAAACGTTGAAAATCAGCTTTAGGTAAAGTTTCAACTGAAATAGTGGCGTAACCACCAAGTTTTTGACCGATTATTAAGTAACGAATAAAGTCTCCTAATCCTTCCAACAAGCGAGAAAAGCGCAACTCTCCACAGTCAACAGGGGTAAAACCAATATCATTGGCAAGACTCATCACAGTTTTTCTCGCAGATTCATCATTACCTGCCACAAATACCGAAACGTTGTGTTCTTTTAGTGGCTGTGGGGATAATTCAAATACTTCCTGTGCCATAGTGTTAAATGCTTTAACTACTCGTGCTTGAGGAACTTCGGAAGCTAGTTTTTCAGCTAATGATTCTTCAATGGGTCTATATGCAAAGTTCTCAGGTATTTCAAAGTTGTTGCAATCAATAATAATTTTGCCATCGAGAACATCAATGGAAGTCAGTACCTCAGTCGGATTGACACCACGAATAGTGTATAAAATTACATCTCCAAAAGCTGCTGCTTCGTCATTTGTACCACCATTAGTATTGTTTTCCGCAGACTCAGCTACAGATTTTCCTTTTTCTGCTGTCCGCGAACCGAAGAATACTTCGTGTTTTTGCTCTGCCCAAAGAATACCTAAAGAGCGTCCCATATTACCACTACCGAGAATACCAATTTTCACTGTTTCAATTCCTTCTAACTATAAGTGTCTTGAAGCACTTTGTTATTTTTCTACAGGATAGTAACTGCACTCCCAAACTTACACATTTAGGCAGAATTTAAATAAAAAATCACCTTGAGAACTTCCGTCACGAAGGGTCTGCCAAGTATGGCGCTACGGTTTGAGGTTAGGACATTTTTCAAGAAGAAGAAAGAATTGGGGTAGACTACCTTTCCCCCCGGTTAGGAGGACGACTGCGTCCCCCAAATCCCCTCCAGATAAGAAGTCTTCAGATGTCCTAATATATACTAGTAGTGCTATATAATGCGGTTTGGGGAATATCCTTCATGGGGTGTAAGGTAGGCTGTTGATATGAATAAGATTTGACAGATTTTTATTCATATAATTTTTTATCACTTTTTCCACTCTTGTTACCAGACTCCAGTCTGATAAAGTAAATTCTGGAGATTCTGCCTCAACACATAGACAGAATCTCTGAAAACAATATTCCTTACCAGAGACTCCGAACAAGTCAGTGAGCTTGTTTTGTATGACTTTTCGTCCCTATTTCAGAAAATAGATTATTTTAGAAATAGATTACAGATAGTCTCAACATCTGTGAGCATTGCATCTCCAATAAATTCTATGTTGTTTAGCGATCGCTCTGCTACTTTATCATTTCCTGCACCACAAGCATCAGTAACCATTACAGGAATATAACCGCAATCACTTCCGTGACGGATGGTTGGTTCGATACCTATTTCTGTTGCGATACCAACAATCGCAAAAGAATTAATCCCGCAATCTCTGAAAGCTATATCAAGAAATGTTCCTTCAAAAGCCGACATTGTAATTTTGTCAAAAATGACCTCAGATGGAAGGGGAGATAATTCTGGTATTAATTGAAAACTGTCCGAATCTCGCAAAAACCAAGAATTAACTTCACTAACTTTACTGGTTCTTTGCCACATCATAGCCTGACGCAGTTGAAAAACTCCAGCAGCTTCTTTAGGTAAAGACAAATGACGAGCAAAAAATACCCGAAATCCACCTTTTCGAGCAGCTTCTAATACCCGGATCACGTTTTTAGTAATACGGTCTGTTTTTTCCTTGGGTAATTGACTCATAATCCCAGCTTGCATATCGTAGACTAAAAGTGCCATACGTTGAGGATGACAAACCTCTTCTAGGTTTTGTGGTATTTCTAATCCGTAAGCTTTTTCCATAATGTTATTTTTACATTTGGTGTGTCTAATTGTAATTTATAGCGATGGTGCGAAGCACCCACCGTAGGCGATCGCTAATTTACCTTTCATAGAAGTATTAGCCATAGCTCCGTAATAGTTTAATTGTTTGGTGTTTTTGCTGCTTCATCGCGCATAGTCTTATCTAGTAAAAAAGCAGCATTGACTGACATCTGTTGATAAACCCGATGCTTTAAATACCAACGATTTTCTTGATATATCCAACTATCGACTACAACACCATGACCGATACTACGAGGTAATAAAGAATCTAGTTCTTTGCTGGGAAATTCACTACGGGATTGTGCGGGGAAAAGCTGAAGTACCAGAATATAACTAACCGACTCTGCTACATCTTTACCAATTCCACGAGTAATTGAGTTGAGACATTGATGTCGGATACCATCAAATCCAGCAGGAGTATTCCTTAACCACTCAATAAAACTGCTTGCACTTTCATGTTTCCCGAACAAAGGATGCTCGTTAATGTAATCAGTTACTAAGATTTTTTCCAATGCATTGTAATCTCGGCTATCCTCACATAAATATACGCGATGAAGTAACTCTGTAATCTGAACTCTGTCTTCTACAAATAAATCATTATTGAATACTGTATCTGGGTCGCAAAATCCTAGTGGTAATTCAGTAATATTATGAAATGGCATTTTTACACCTTACGAGTACTTGACTAGATAATTAATTTAATTGTTAACTAAATAGCAGTAAAACCTCCATCTACATTGATTCCCTGTCCCAGAACAAAACTAGCTTCATCCGAACATAACCAAACTACAGCATCAGCAATCTCGTCAGGTTTACCTAATCTACCGATGGGGTGCAAAGATTCCATATATTTGCGGGTTGCACTATCTCCCCCTGTAAAGTCTTCTAGCATTCGAGTCTCAATTGCACCAGGACATACAGCATTAATACGAATTCCTTGTTTTGCGTATTCCAAAGCAGCAGTTTTGGTTAAACCTAATACTGCGTGTTTAGAAGCAACATAATGTGCATGACCGGGAAAACCAATTACCCCCGCAATAGAGGAAGTATTAACAATTGCTCCACCACCATTTTCTAACATATACTCGATTTCACATTTCATTGAAAACCAAACCCCTTTGACATTGACATTCATTAGCAAATCGAAAGTATCTTCGCTTTGATCTGGTGTCATTGCTTGGGGGTCTTCTACTCCAGCATTATTAAAAGCGACGTGCAATCCACCGTAAGTTTCTACTGTATACTTAATTAAGTTTTGTATATTTTCGAGCTTAGTAACATCTGTTTGATAAAAACTAGCCTTACCACCAGCTTTTGTAATCAATTCCACCGTTTCTTGACCAGCTTTTTCACTACGATTTCCAATAACTACAGATGCTCCCTCGGAAGCAAATTTAACCGCAGTAGCTTGACCAATACCGGAACCACCACCAGTTACCAAAACAACTTTATCTATAAATCGATTCATAGTTTTTACCCTATTTATGACGCTTTATTTTTAATTTTCTAGAAACTTTTCAGAAGCTTGTCAGAAGAACCGTTTGTTTTTATTATCCTGACGCTAATAAACTAAGTGAAATTAAGTTTATTAGTCAAACAAATACTATAGATAATGACTATCGATAATATTGATAATGAATCGAATCAAAAAATGACTATTGATTATACTAATTTGCGTCAGCTTGATTTGAATCTGCTTATAGCTCTGGATGCTCTAATTAGTGAAGTTAGCGTTACCCGTGCAGCGAATCGACTTAATCTGAGTCAATCTGCAATGAGTTACTCTCTGAAGCGACTCCGAGAAATTTTGGGAGATGAAATTTTGTTACGCTCTTCTGGTGGGATGGAAGTTACACCATTAGCTAGTCAAATTGCAAACCGCGTCCGTCAGGTTTTATTGGAGATTCAAGGTTTATTAGAAAAAGAATCATTTGACCCTGGTACTGCAAATGAGAGTTTCTGTATTGCTATGAGTGATTATGTAGAGACATCTTTAGGAGTACCATTGTTGCAATATTTAAGAAAAAATGCCCCTGATATTCGCATTCGTGCTATTAGTGCGGAAAAAGAAGTAGCTTTAGAAGGTTTGGATACGAACCAGATTGATTTAGCGATTGGTGTATTCTCCAATCTCAAAAGCTGGCACGTTAAACAAAAACTGTATGAAGAAGAGTTTGTTTGCGTGGTGAAGTCTGATACCCTGAACAAACTTTCCTTAGAAGAATACTTACAGCGTCCTCATATTTTAGTTTCTAGTCGCGATGATTTTAGAGGAGCAGTAGATTCTATTTTAGAGCGAGATTATCGTACCTCTCGTAATGTAACTTGGTCAACACCTCACTTCATGGTCGTACCGTTTTTAATAGCTAATTCGGAGTGCGTCTCCCTGTTACCGAAAAGGGTTGCAGAAAGATGCGCTAAACAAATGGGATTAAAATTATTACCACCACCAATAGAAATCACTAGCTTTACTGTATCTATGATTTGGCATCAAAGAAATACAGGACGACCGAAACATGAATGGTTGCGCGAGCAGATTCTAAAAATATAAGAACAAATGGTCTGGTTGCAATCTCAAAGCCTTATTTCCTATCACAAATGCGTAAGTCTTGTATTAGTAAGAAAGATAATGCTACCAGCACCATGATACTAAAAGTACCTAAAAAATTTACTCCCAACCCCGTAAGTTTTTGTGGACGCAAGCGAGATACCACATATAATCATTAATTTGATACTTATCTGCTGCCTTGGTAATGTAATCTTGTGCCTTATCCATCTCATTTACAGCCTCGAAATATAATCCTACGTAAAGATGACTGTAAAACTTAGGACGTTTATTAAAAGGGTTTCCCACAGCTAAGACATCTTCGATGGAGGAATTACCAACATATAATTCGTAAACCCGTTGCATAACTAATCTGGGGTCATCTTTTATCGGTAACAAAGACTTACGTGCTTCATCTATACTGTGGAATCGCGAAATACAAAGATAACGCCAAACTGTTTCTTCTATATCTTTTGAATTAACCTGTAAGTCTGTTTCAAACTGCTTTGCACCTTCTGCAAATTTATCTGCATAGTAATAAGATATTCCTCGCTGCCATAGATAGGGAGTTATAGTTGGTTCTAGTTTTTCGGCAGTGTCAAAATCAGTAATAGAACCATAAATTTCACCCATTTTGAATTTTAACATCCCCCGCATGACATAGGCTTTGGAGTCATTGGGATTGCTCGCAATAGTGGTGGTGTAATGATCTACTTGTTTTTGTAGTTGTTTGTTTAAGTTGCCGGGATATTTCATTGGAAGTAATTATATAAGTTAAAGATATAAGTAAGTCGGTGAGAAAAAATCAATGTACATGAAGAAATATACACTTAGCAAACCGAAAACTGACTAAAAAGACTTTACACCCTCACAAACCTTAACCCAGTCTGTAAATTCCGCAAACCATATAAGTTATACCAATTCAAAAAATGATTGCAACACATTCAATGGTAGAGACGTTTCATGAAACGTCTCTACGGAGATCCATCTGTCGCATTCTTTAATCAACTTGGTATGGGGAGGGGGAGAAAGCTCCGACCTAAAGGGACGGAGAATAGTTACAGAAAACCACTCTTATATCAGTGATAAAAGTGGTTTAGCTTGATATTCAATTATATTTTTACTATGTATCAATAACTATATTAGACATATCCAAAAATTAAATATGTGCCTTTCTTGAACCTACGTAGAGACGTTAAATTTCACGTCTCTACATTATGAATAAAAGAGATGTCTATTCAATAACTATGCTACACAGGCTAAAAAGTCTTCCTGTAACTTAGCTTCATCTAAATTACGTCCAATAAATACCATTTCGTTTTTACGGGTTTCTCCTTCTTTCCAAGCACGGTCTGGTTTACCATCGAATATCATGTGTACTCCTTGGAAGACAAAGCGTTCGTCTTCTCCTGCAATATTTAAAATACCTTTCATGCGGAAGATGTCGGGTCCTTTGGTTTGTAGTAGGGTTCCCAACCATTGATTTAATTTGTCTCCGTCTAAAGCTTTATCGGTTTTCAAAGCTAAAGAATGAACGCTTTCATCGTGTTGGTGTGCGTCTTCTCCTAGGAATTCGGGGTCGATTTCTAATGCACGGTCTAGGTCAAATGCTTTCACACCTAGTAATGCATTCATCTCTAACTCAGAATTACGGGTGCGATAAATTTTAGCGATCGCATTCATTCCCCTAATTTTACTTTCTAGTTCTTCTAATTGTTCTGGGGTGACTAAATCGGTTTTATTTAATAAAATGACATCTGCAAATGCAATTTGCTCTTGAGCTTCATCAGCGTCCCAATGTTGGGAAATATGCTTAGCGTCTACTACTGTAACCACAGCATCTAGATTCAGTTGTTCTTTCATATCTTCATCTACGAAGAAAGTTTGAATTACTGGTGCGGGGTCAGCAAGTCCGGTAGTCTCAATTACTAAGTGGTCAAATTTATCGCGACGCTTCATCAAGTTACTAATAATACGAAGCAAGTCACCGCGTACTGTACAGCAGATACAGCCGTTATTCATTTCAAAGATTTCTTCATCAGCATCAATAACTAATTGATTATCAATACCAACTTCTCCAAACTCATTCACAATCACTGCTACTTTCTTTCCATGTTCATAAGTAAGAATATGATTGAGTAAAGTTGTTTTACCGGCTCCTAAATATCCAGTTAAAACCGTCACAGGTACTGTATTTAATGTTTCTTGTGTCATAAAAATTTAAAAGTAAATTTACGCAGGAATAATTATAATTATTATTATTCAGTGGTTATGATAGCGCTTTTTGTAGTTAGTAGCGAGTTAGGAAATAAGGTAATCGAAAAATATAGTAGATAACACAGTCATTATCAATTACCCATTACCCATTACCAATTACCCATTTAAAAAAGGTAATATTGCTTCCACCATTATTTGTGGATATTCTTCATGGATTCCTAGAGAACCGGAAAGTTTTACAGATTTCACACCTGGTAGTGCCGCGATCGCTTCCATTTCTGCCAGGGATTTAGGTGGAGAAGATTGGGCGATCGCTACCATCAGTGGTACTGATAAATCCCGTGCAAAATCTAGGAATTCGTCTCTACTATCAACTGCATCTAAGTTACCAGTTACAAAGGCAGCAGGAGCAAATCTAGCGCCGGGTTGTTGGGTATTATGCCATTTATAATCGATAAAGTCTGGGGTCAGCTTTTCTACATCAGTATAAACGTGACGACGATACATCAAACTGAGGAAACCAGGTGTGGTATTTAATTTATATAGTATTTGTCCAATGATTGGAGTTCTAACTAAATTTTTTACCATCCCTGCAATTGACTTATTTGCACCCATCGTAGGTAAGGGACCTCTCCAAGTTGGCGCAATCAAAGCAATTCGAGAAAACAATGATGGTTGTTCTTGAGCTAGCTGTAGAACGTAAGGACAACTATGACCTGCGGAGATTACTGATATTGGTGTATTAAATACAGAAGTGACAAAATCTTTAAGGAACTGACCAAATAAAGCACGATTGTACTCTATCCCCAATCGAGAAGATTCACCAAAACCGGGAAAATCAACTGCTACAGTTTGAAAATAAGGAGCGAGTAGTTTAGCAATACCAGCCATTTCCGAACGCATGGAAACAGTACTAAAAGCAGGTAAAAGTAGTAAAGGGGAACCGCTACCTAAACATTCATAAACAACTTTTATTGGCTGATTTTTCCAGTCCCACTCAAATTCCCCAACAGTTCCACCAATATCAATTTCAGTAGATGTAGAAAGTAAATCAGTTGACATAAGACACCCAGTGACTAGTTGCGCATATATTAAGTCCTTGCCTGATTATAAATTATTAGAGGCAGAGCCATATTATAGGCAGAATCAGAGAACGAGAATAATTACCTTTTTCCTTGCCCCATTAACCTTTCTCCCTCACTCCCCATTACCCATAGTCTGACTTTCCAAGGCTTTTTTCTGCATAGTTTTAAAAATGTTATAAAATCCGTTGGCGCGGGAAGGGGTTAAACTAACGTTTAAGCCGGTTTCTTGAATAAAATCCGGAGTTAACTGTACTATTTCCTTGGGGCTGAGTCCATGTAAACCTTCAACTAATAGCCCTAAGAGCCCTTTGGTTAATTGTGAATCTGAGTCTCCCCGATAAACTACCTTATCTGCTTCTAAAGCAGCAGTGATAAAAACCTGGGAAACACACCCAGGGACTTTATTTGATGGTATTTTATCTTCTTCTGGAAAATCTTCTAGCTTCTGACCATAATATATGAGCTGTTCGTAGCGTCGCTTAGGATCGGAAGCGCGCTGAAAACGCTTAACTATTTTAGCGAGTGCTGGTGGTAAGGAATCGATATTAGACGACATTTAGGCGATAAACTACTATAACTCTTATCTTGAGTTTAAATTATCTTTGGATGAGGGAGTTGAGTAGAACAAGAATTACTATTAATTAATTCTTGCAATCAGCCACTTGAACATACAAAAAAATTAAAAAAATTAAAAAAATTAAAAAAAATACAAAAAGAACATTTTCTTGTCTATTTGTGATTAAATACTAACAATGCAATCTTTTTTTTATTCATTTTTCAGT
>JBCCDM010000024.1:0-25787 GCA_039030795.1 Cyanobacteria bacterium P01_A01_bin.84 | reverse complement strand
GGGAGGCAATAGCAACTTTCTGATTGATAAAGCGTAACTTCATGGGAACAAATTACCGACGGGTTTTACTTAAACTGAGCGGTGAAGCCTTGATGGGCAACATGGGCTATGGAATTGATCCAGAGGTGGTGAAAGGAATAGCCGAAGAGGTAAGAGAGGTAGTAGCCACCGGCACTCAAGTCGCTATCGTTGTAGGAGGTGGAAATATTTTTCGTGGTGTTAAAGCAGCGTCCGCAGGTATGGATAGAGCTAGTGCTGATTATATCGGCATGATTGCCACGGTAATGAATTCCTTGACGCTGCAAGACTCACTTGAAAGAATCGATGTACAGACGCGAGTACAAACAGCGATCGCAATGCAGGAAGTCGCTGAACCATATATCCGTCGTAAAGCCATCCGTCATCTCGAAAAAGGTCGGGTGGTTATTTTTGGTGCTGGTTCTGGAAATCCTTTTTTTACCACCGATACCACCGCAGCATTACGGGCAGCAGAAATAGATGCGGAGGTGATTTTTAAAGCCACCAAAGTAGACGGAGTATATGATGCTGACCCTCATATCTATCCTGATGCCAAACGTTATCAAACTCTCACATATGCTCACGTTTTGGCTAAAGATTTGCGAGTCATGGATAGTACCGCGATCGCTTTGTGTAAAGACAATAATATCCCAATTTTAGTCTTTGACTTGTCTGTGAGGGGTAACATCCACCGAGCAGTTATGGGAGAATCTATCGGCACCCTTGTGGGAGGTTCTTGTGAAATTAGCTGAAGCTCAAAGCACTATGCAAAAGAGCGTTGATGCAACTCAACGAGCTTTTAACACCATTCGTACTGGTCGTGCTAATGCGAGTTTATTAGACAAAATCATGGTGGAGTATTACGGCACACCAACATCATTGAAGTCATTGGCTGGTATTAGCACCCCTGATGCTACTACCATTATTATTCAGCCTTATGACCCAAGTTCGATTTCTTTAATCGAAAAATCTATCTCTATGTCGGATGTAGGTTTAACACCAAATAATGACGGTTCAGTAGTTCGGCTAAATATACCGCCGTTAACTAATGATCGCCGTAAAGAACTGGTGAAAATAGCCGCAAAATATGCTGAAGAAGGACGCGTTGCAATTCGCAATATTCGTCGCGATGCTTTGGATACTGTTCGTAAAGATGAAAAAAATAGCGAAATATCTGAAGATGAATCACGAGATTTGCAAGATGAAGTGCAAAAGTTAACCAACAAGTACACAGCAAAGATTGATGAATTACTAGCAGAGAAAGAAAAAGACATTATGACTGTCTAATTTTTCTGCGAGTCATTAGACATTTAGAAAAATTACCTAATACTTTGAATCTCAAGGTATTAGGTATTTTTTATGTATCCCAAAGTACGTTTGAATACTTCAGAACTTATGCAAAAGCAACATAATTAATTACGTCCGAGACATTGCGTAGCATATCCGTATTTGATGGCGATAGCGACGTATAAGCTCTACCGACCAGACCTACGTTTTTGCGTAGCAAACGTGCTAGCGTGTCCGATAGGACTCATGCTTCTCCTCACGGAGACGCGGAAGCGTTTACAGAGTATAGGGCTAGCTAACCCTATACTCCGTTCCGGTCGCTTCGGACAAATCTTTGTTGCGTAAGTCCTGTATATTTAGCTTCACATAGAATTGGTAGAAGTGAAAAAAATATTAGATAATTACTTAGGGAAAGTAGATAAAAACGGTGTCAAAATTTTCTAGTACCGAAAAAACTTACGGAAAAGAATGCCGAATAAAGAATAAAGATTTAGACTGGTCAAGGGAAATACTACGAATTTTTTTTATGGTAGTATCGATTATTTGATTTTTAGTCTATCCAGACTGCATATAAATACAATAAAAAACTAGAACAACAATTAGCTCAGGAGCGAGAAATTAGCCATATGTACGACTGCATCATTGTCGGTTCTGGACCAGCAGGTAGTACTGCTGCATATCATTTAGCCAAGCAAGGACGCTCGGTATTAATTTTAGAAAAAGAGTCATTACCAAGGTATAAGCCATGTGGTGGTGGAGTATCTCCTATCGTTGCTCAATGGTTTGATTTTGACTTTAGTCCAGCTATTTCTGAGAAAGTAGATACAATTCGCTTTACTTGGAAAATGGGCGACCCTGTGGAAGCGGAGCTAGAAATTAAAGAACCTGTATGGATGGTGCGACGAGAAGTTTTTGATAACTTTTTGGCGGAACAAGCCCAAAAACAAGGAGCAGAACTCAAGGATAATACTGAGGTAATAGGTGTTAATTTTCAAAGCGACCATTGGGAAGTAAATACTGCAAACGGTTCTTTTAGTGGACGTTATATCATAGCCGCAGATGGAGCAAAAGGACCAATGGCAAAATGGCTAGGATTCAAAGACCGTAAGCGTCGTTTAGCTGCTGCCTTAGAAGCAGAAGCTCCTGCAAAGGTGCAAAACGGTAATGTTGCTCATTTTGAGTTTGGTTTAGTTAAAAATGGTTATATTTGGAACTTCCCCAAAGCTGATGGATATTCCATTGGAATTGGTACATTTATTGGCGGAGAACCGCAAAATTTTAAGGATATTTTAAATAAGTATGGTAGCAGTTTCGACCTGGATATCAAAACCTGTAAACAATATGGTCACGCTTTGTGTTTGTGGGATGGAAATCAAAAGCTACACACTCAAAATGCAGTATTAGCAGGAGAAGCTGCTTGTGTAGTCGATCCATTTACTGCTGAAGGTATACGTCCTTCTATTTTTAGTGGTTTGAAAGCATCTGAGGCTATTAATAAAGCACTTGCTGGAGATGCAAATGCTTTAGAAGCATATACCCAAACTATTAATGAAGAATGGGGTAGTGATATGTCTTGGGCTAAAAAGTTAGCTGGGGTATTTTATCGTTTACCCGGTATCGGTTATAAAGCTGGTGTCAAACGTCCTTCTGGACCTAAAATCATGGGTAAGATTCTTTGCGGGGAACTGCGATATGGTGAGGTGACTGGTCGTGCCCTCAAACGTTTGTCACCTTTTGGATGAGCCATTAGTTAAAACTTTTAGTTTTTAGCTTTTAGCTTTTAGCTTTAAGTTGATAATTAAATAGACATTGAAAACCCTAACAGTTACTTTTTGAAATTCGTAATTGATTTTTGAGTTATGAGTTGGGAAATAAGCGATACAATCCAAACTCATAACTTAAAATTAATTATGTTCAAATCATGACAAAAGTTCATGTAATTGGTATTGGTTTAGATGGTGTAGGAAGTTTAGGCGAACGGGTCAAGAAAATTATTCTTCAAGCTAATCTATTAGTGGGAAGTTCTCGACACTTGTCTTATTTCCCTAATCATCCAGCCCAAAGTATTGAGCTAAATGATTTTAAAAAAGCGATCGCTCAAATTCATCAATATCTGAATCTTGGTGTAAATGGTATTGTGGTTTTAGTTTCTGGCGACCCGTTATTTTTTGGTGCAGGAAGATTATTATTGGCAGAACTACCATCTGAAGATATCAGCTTTTATCCTCATCTTAGTTCGGTACAACTAGCATTTAATCGTATCAAGGTACCATGGCAAGATGTGCGGGTTATTAGCGTTCATGGACGTTCTAATCAAGAACTAATTAAAGCACTACAGCAAGGTGTAGAAAAGATTGCTGTATTGACCGATGGAGTGAATAATCCTAGTGCAATTTTCAATTTAATAAAATCTTTAAGTTTACCCAGTGAATATAAATTATGGGTTTGTGAAAACCTCGGTGGTGAAAACGAACGTATTATAGAAATATCAGATTTTAATTTTAGACAAAAAGATTTACAAAAAGAAGAATATGCAGCCCTTAATGTTGTAGTGCTGTTGCGTCAAGATAAATACAAAAAAATCGAATTAGAGAATTTGCCCCTTTTAGGGATACCTGATGATTATTTTCTTAGTTTTTCAGACAGACCTGGTTTAATGACCAAGAGAGAAGTCCGGATTCTAGTTTTAGGAGAGTTAGGATTACGTCCAGGACAAGTTATTTGGGATATTGGTGCAGGTACAGGTTCGGTATCTATTGAAATTGCTCGTTTATTTCCAACCTCTCACATTTATGCGATAGAAAAAACAGCTGCCGGTATTAATTTAATTCAAGCTAATTCAAAACGCTTTCAAGTTGAAAATACCACAGCGATTTCAGGATTAGCACCAGACAATTTATTAGATTTACCAAAATGCGATCGGGTTTTTATCGGTGGTAGTGGAGGTAATTTGACCAAAATTCTTGATGTCTGTGCCCAGAATTTACTTACTGATGGAAAGATTATTTTAGCCTTAGCTACCTTAGAACATCTGAATACCGCTTTATCTTGGTTCAACTTTCATAACTGGAAGTATCAATTATTGCAAGTACAGTTATCGCGTTCTATCCCAATAGGAAATTTAACTAGATTTGCACCACTTAACCCGGTGACAATTGTTAGTGCTAGACAGTTGCAATAATCATTTGTAGAAAAGAAAATTTATTCTTTACTATAAATAGGTTAATAAAAATAAAGATTACTTATGTAAGAACTAAGCTTTATACCGCAATACGCTTCAGTTAAGAATAATTGTAGGTTGGGTTGAGCGATAGTGTGACCCAACTTTCGGGGTTGATAATTTTGGGTTGTGCCGTAATGCACACCTGCGGTATTCATCAAATGTAGGGTGTAAACTGGCAATACTCGAATATTATTTCAGAAAAGACAAATTTGATAAGTACAAGAAAAATCCCGTTCCAATTAAACAAACAATACCACTAACTCCAGCTAAAGGCTTCTGATACTTACCTGTTAGCCATTCTGGAACTTTATCAGTATAACTAATTAATCCCACTGTATCAATACAAGCAATTACCCATACCCATCCAGCGTGTAGACCCCAAGGTATACCAAGACTTCCACCATCAATATATTTTGCAAAGACTAACACCATTCCCATTATCCATAACCCTGGTAGCTGTGGTAGGGTTTCTTTTTGTTCCCAAACCAAATGTAAACAAGCAAAAATTAAGCTCGAGGTTACTGCTCCTATCCATACTCCATAAACATTCTGCAATTGTGTATATACAAAACCTCGAAAAATTAACTCTTCAACACCACCAACTAATATTGCAACTAATAGTATGAATATTGCAGTAGATGGTAATTCTCGGATCTTAGATTTATTCCAACTGCATAAACCTAACCATGTCTGACAGGTAAATATTAAAAATATACTGATTATTCCTATAGCAAAACCCAATGCTAAAGAACCAATAAGTGACCAATCTTTAACTAATCCATAACCTGAAAAAGGTATTGTCGTTAGTCTAGTAGTTAATTTAGTAAATATCCATAAAATCAAAGGTGATATTAAATATAGGGGAAGCATCAAAGGTAGCTTTTGCTCTTCTTTTAAAGGCTGATTTGGTCTCCATTTGATTATGATTGCTGATAAGATTGCCAAGGGAAACCAGCAAAATACCCATACAATAAAAAAAGCCATTACTACAAATAGTATCGGTGCATTCTCAACTAGAGATACTATGTCGCTTGTTAATGGCTTGAGTAATTCTATATAGTTAGACAAAAAAGGCACGATAGATGTGAATGAAAAAGTTTACTCTTCTTGGAATATTAGAAAAATAGTGGTAACACCTTATATGAACAAATTTTAATATACAGTCAATTTTGATAAATTATTTAACTGCTTAAATTTACTTTGCTACATATTTAGTTCCTTCTATACCCTATTCATAATCTATCCAAGTTTGGTTGTAAACCTATACAACATATCGTGCTTTATTTCCCAAAGATAAAAATTAATTAATTTAGTCACTTTTGGCAAGTATTGATAGAAAACTTCCACAGTTAACGTAAAGATTTACTACTTAGCTTTTAGTAAATCTATTCTCATTTAATCTTCATCATCTTCGTCTTGTTCTTCATCATCATCCAAATCGGTTTCTTTTTTATCACCATCTATTTGAATTAAGTGAATATGCTTGTATCCGAGCTTGATTTCAAACTCATCACCAGGTTCCAATCCCATTGCTTTGGTATAAGTTGCACCAATAACAATTTGACCGTTCTGATGAACACTAACTCTATAAGTAGGTTCGCGACCACGACCATCTTTAGGTGATTCCGGACTTAGAGGAATACCTCTTGCTGATAGTAATGCGTCATAGAAATCAGTTAGGTTAACACGAACCTGATTATTCTTTGTAACAGTGTAATATCCACACTGCTTTGCTCTTTCTCGACGCGGTAAAGTAGAAAGTTCTTTGACCTTAGCCAGTAGTGCTTTTCCAGTTAACGGTGCGGTTGCAGTTTCGCTCATTGGTAATGAAAATATCCTTACTCTCTCCAAACGGATAAATGATGTCTTGTGATGTCGGTATGCCGACTTTTAGACATCTGCATCATAACTACCCAATACTCTTGTAAAGGGTTTTTTATGGCTTGATTTTAGCCAATAAAGACCTATCGAAAAAACCATAACATATGAAAAGTTATGACTTTCACAGGTGTAAATCTTGCTAACCTTGCAGTTGTTTTAACAATTGTTTGCCGTTATCAAAGAATATTATTCTTTAAATGGCATCAATCGAAATGTATAACTTTAAGCCCCCTTCATAAATAGAATGAGCTTAACTGATATAGTTTTGACTCAAACAAATTGCAGGTGTTGAATATATTATGGTATTTACCTTTACTTCCATAGAGTTGTAGGATTTTCCTACTTCCACTTTTTTGCTTATAAAGCATAGCTTGCCATGGAAATTTAAAGATACACCTTTTTTTATCCTGCTAATATGGATGAGATTTTCTCATCTATAGATCACGAAGAAACGGGTGCGGTAGTATCTACTCCAATACAGCTATTTATGCTGTTTTGTCGCTTCGTAATTTTATATTAAATACTAGCATGAATTAATAATAGCAAAAATATTGTTTGGTTTTTAATTAAACTTGCTCTCTTCACTATTATCTATTACTACTGGTTATCTTCAAAATAAGAATTAAGCTGTTCTTAATAAAAAACTATCTGAAGAAATAGGATTATGAAGACTAGTGAGATGCTCCCGGTTTATTTTATTGATTGTCATTTTATGGCAGAAAGCAATTATAATATCATCTTGCTTTATTAAGCTAGTTGTTGTATTTGTTATGAGTTTTAACAATATCTATGTAAACAAAGATTGCTAGCTACTTATCATCTAGAATCTATAATCTGTAGATAAGCCATGTTCACATAAATATACTATTGAACGACTTACAGTCTTCTGATTATAACGATAGATTGATTTTGATCAAATTTCGGTACAGATACCACTGTCTTAATATGGAAACAAACTTTTTAGACGATACTAACAACTTTTTTAATATACATATCCTTTTTTATTAATGCTTGCGAGCTTGATGATCTTAGGTTTTACACTCATTCCTGTGGATGCATTAATAAAATTTTTGTATCCGCTCAAGGATAAATTTACAATTTGGATTTTAATCGCTATTGTGAAAGACAAAATCAATGGTTTTTTAGCTTCAGCTTATTAACAGCTAAGGTAAAATTAGCTTTTAATGACAAAGATGGCTATAGAATAGTCAAAAAATATGTCTCTGTCTTATTTTGAGTCATTATTGAGCAAGTATCTATATAACTTTTAATAGTGGGGATTGGCGATAATGTTAATTGCTTTTAAGATCATTCGGCAAAATCAAAATTCTAATCCATCGGTGCAAACTTATCATTTGGAAGCAGATGCAGGAAATACAATATTAGATTGTCTGAATAGCATTAAGTGGGAACAAGATGGAACTTTGGCATTTCGTAAAAATTGTCGAAATACAATTTGTGGTAGTTGTGCAATAGTTATCAATGGACGTTCTGCTTTAGCTTGCAAGCAAAATGTAGGAGAAGAAATTGCTTACGAAAATAATGATGATGGTTGTTTGCCGTCTATTACTATTGCACCCCTAGGGAATATGCCTGTGATAAAGGATTTAGTTGTAGACATGAAAGGGTTTTGGAAAAACTTAGAGGTTGTCAATCCTTATGTAAGTACATCAGCTAGAAGTGTTCCTGAAAAAGAATTTTTACAGACTCCTCAAGAGCGATCGCGTTTAGAAGAAACGGGCAATTGTATTATGTGTGGTGCTTGTTATTCTGAATGTAATGCTGTATCTGTAAATCCTGATTTTGTTGGTCCTCATGCTCTTGCAAAAGCATACCGGATGGTGGAAGACTCTCGAGATGAAAATACCCAAACACGCTTACAAGAATACAATAACTCTACATCAGGAGTTTGGGGCTGTACTCGCTGCTATTACTGTAATTACGTTTGTCCTATGGAAGTAGAACCGTTAGAGCAAATTAGTAAAATTAAGCAAGAAATTCTCCAAAATTCATCGGCAGATGATAGCCGTTCTATTCGTCATCGTAAAGTATTAATCGAACTTGTTAAAGAAGGTGGTTGGATTGATGAAAGAAAGTTTGGTATACAGGTTGTAGGTAATTATTTCCGGGACCTCAAAGGTTTATTAAGTCTTGCACCTTTGGGTTTACGAATGATTACTACTGGAAAATTTCCTTTATCTTTTGAACCTTCCCAAGGAACATCTCAAGTGCGATCGCTTATTGATGCAGTTCAAAAAGTTAAAGAAGAAAGCAGCTAGAGGAAACGAGAAGACTAGGATAAAGGGGAAAGGTAAATTCAAAACAAATTAATAGCGATCGCTATTACCTCGATTCACCATTCAAAATTCACAATTTACCAATTAACAATTATTGAGAAATATTCAAAGGTCTACCAAAGCGGTCATAGACAGTAATATCCCATTGTCCATCAACACTGGACTCGAAAGCAATTGTATTACCATCTGCGCTGATTGTTGGATTGCGTACTTCTGCTTGGATATTTGCTGTTAAATTTCGACTTTGACGAGTTTCCCGGTCGTAAAGAAAAATTCCTGTTCTTCCTTGACGTGAAGCTGCGAATACTATGTATCTACCATCTTGAGAAATTGACGGATGAGATGCGATCGCGTTGTAAGAATTGAGACCTGATAAATCAATCAATTTACGGGTTGTTCGGTCAAACAAATATATATCTTGACTACCCCGACGGTCTGTGGTGAAGACGATATATTTTCCAGAGATGTGAGGATTTAATTCTGATGCTGGACTATTTAAATCTCTTCCTCCAGGATCGACAGGATAATGCAAAATATGAGGAGAGCCAGTACAACTACCTAACAAACCAATAGTGGTAATTATAAAAATAAAAATAATATTTTTGACAGACATTGTACAGACATTATTTAGTTGTCAATTGACTTTTCGCTTTTAGCTTTCTAGTGTTAGCTTTCGAGAGTTCTAACTCTTTTAATAGTTTTTAGCATCAGAACTTCTAATAGCTAACAACTTTGAACTTCAATGATAAACAGTCAATATTCACTTTCTTGGTGCAGGCACTAAAGAACCGTTAGGAATATCTAACTCAATATTTTCTCCCCGATCTAATACTTCAATATCCCACTGACCGCGATTAGAAGTTTCAAAGACAATATAACGTCCATCTGGACTGATACTCGGATTTCTGATCCATCCGCGATGTACGGGGTTTAAAATTTGCGATCGCTCTAATGCACGGTCGTATAATCCGATAACCGATCTACCTCGATCGTTAGTAATATAAGTAATGTAACGTCCTCTGTAGCTGAGACTAGGACTTTCTAGAATCGTTCTCGATCTGTTTAAGCTTGGTGTTGCAACTATTTGCTGTCTTTGTAAATCGTACAGTAACAATTGATGAGTGCCTTGACGGTTAGAAATATACGCTAAAAATTTTCCATCACCGCTTAAGCTTGGTTGTTCTTCTGTATAGCGACTATTTAAAGAAGTACTTGCAATCGGAAATTTATCGGATGTGCAAGATACAAGCAAACAAATTAAGCCTAATGGTAAAAACCAGACAATAATTTTTGTTAACTTCAACTTTAGGGAATTTATTTTCACCTCAAAATTAATTGCCTCACTATCTAATTAAAAGCAAATAGTACTTTTGCTGTGAACTTTGTTGTTAGAAATTCACTCAACATTAATACTCGCCATAACTTTGGGGATTGATACTCTCATCTGAATCATCTTCTGAAGAGTCTAAAGGCTTATAGTCTACATAAGTTGTGGGAATTACATCATCTTCTTTTGGTTGAGAATTTAATTTTTCATTATATCTATCATTAGGACGTTTACGTAGTTTTGTATAACTAGTTTCATCTCTGGTTTCCTCTAAAGAAGCATTATGAGGTACTGAAGGACGGTTACGGGTAGGACGAGATGGTCTTCTTTCTTCTCTTTCTTGAGAATCCCAGTCATCGACATCTACTCTGTCTGCTCTTTCTATTGCACTTGAGGATTCATTCCAATCATCTTGGGTATAACTATCTGGAGTACGGTTAGCAGAACGTCTACTAGTTGTTTTTGTACGGGGTCTTTCTTCCCTAATATTTCTGTTGCTACTACGACGTGAAGGACGACGGGGAGCTTGATCGTCATAATCATAATCATAATCGTTGTCATAGCTACTTCCCCGAGGACGATTATCTCTGCTACTAGGAATACGACCCCGTATAGGTGGCTCATCTTCGTATTCGTCATCGTAATAAGGTAGCGGTTCTAACTCTACTTCTACTCTTTCGGCTCCGTAGCTGCGACTTCTCCTGTCCCGACGAGCTTCATACTCGTAGCGATCGCTGACTTCTCTGTTGTCATCTACTATAGGAGTCTTCTTAATTGCTGTTTCAGTTTCAATACCTCGCAAACGCACGCTATCAAAAACAAAAAATGCTGCCGAACCTGCCAAAATAAACTGGGAAAATTGCAAAATAGGGTCTAAACGCCAACCCTGGAAAAATATAATACAGCCGTAAGCTATTCCCACTGCTGCAAAAAATATATCTTGATCTCTGGCTAAAGCTGGACGTACATTTCTTAAAAAATAAAGTCCTACTCCACCAAAAGCCATAAAAATAGCTAATAAGTTAATTAGTAAACTGTTACCGGTATTTATCTGAGCCAGAATACTGGCTGAACTCAGCCCAAAACTTATCATCTTTTATCTTCCTAATATCAAAATATATGTTAACGACTTGAAATTAAAATCTCTACTGTAATGCAGAAAATATCGTACTCAAGGAGCTACGATTCAAAAATAATATATTCTCAATATATTAAAGCTTCAAAGCAATTTTAGATGCTTTGAAGCACTTTAAGTCTATCCTAAAAAGTTTTTATCTATCAGCCAAGTATAGATTGTACTAAATCATACATAAATTACTGGAATGAAAGATAAATTAATCTGGAATTGAGAACTAACTCAACTGATATCAGGAATTATGAACGCTGGATTTTATCTTTTTGACTAATAAAAATTAGTGCTACTGTAGCAGGAATTACTACGATAGCAGCACCTGCGAGCAAACTAAAAAGAAAATTTGATAATGACGGTGTCATAGATATATCAACCTTTTTTGTAACAATCTCACAATTAATTTTAACTGTCTCTTACATTCTTGAGAAGCATTAAGTTTATATTCCCTCGCGATCGCAGTATTTATTTAGTAAGCGATCTAGGGATAATTTACAAAATTAGGTAGCAAAATTTAGTTAAAATTAGCATGGATATAACTTCACAAAGCTTAATCTATCCACCAAAAAAATTAGATTGTCGGCGTTGCTTGAGCGCGAGAAAAAAATGACTGGTTTGAATATAACTGCTTGGATTATCGGTCCCCTACTGGGAATAATGATTTTTCTGTTTATCTTTCGTATTGTTCTAAGTTGGTATCCCCAGGTCGATTTAAATCGTTTACCATTTAACTTAATTGCTTGGCCTACCGAACCGTTTTTGATTCCCTTACGTAAATTAGTTCCACCCATTGGTGGGGTTGATATTACACCAATTATTTGGGTGGGAATTATGAGTTTAATTAGAGAGATCCTTCTAGGTCAACAAGGCTTAATTACTATGATGTCAAAGGTTAATTAAGGATGGACTAGAGAAGAGAAAACTGGGAGCAGCAGAGCAGAGGAACTGGGGAGCGAAGGAATTAATAGCGTAGCTATTTTACCCCATCACCAATTACCCAATTACCAATTACCCAATTACCAATCACCTATCATTTCATTTCTTGAACAAAACTAGTATAAATATCACCCTGCAAAAACTGTTTATTTTCCATTATTTTCTGATGAAAACCAATGGTAGTAGGTAATCCGGTAATTGCACACTCTCGTAGCGCTCTCTTCATTCTTTTAATGCTTGTAGAACGGTCGGGTGCCCATACGATTAATTTACCAATTAACGAATCGTAATAAGGGGGGATTTGGTAATCTGTATAAGCATGAGAATCGATACGTACTCCAGGACCACCAGGGGGAAGATAGCCACTAATTCTTCCTGGTGCTGGTCTAAATTCACGTTCTGGGTCTTCAGCATTAATACGACATTCTATAGCATGACCTTTTAGTACTACTTGCTCTTGGGAAAGACTCAGTTTTTCTCCCTGAGCAATACGAATTTGTTCTGCAACTAAATCTATCCCCGTAATCATTTCCGTAACTGGATGTTCGACTTGAATACGGGTATTCATTTCCATAAAGTAAAAATCACCAGATTTATCTAGTAAAAACTCAATAGTACCCGCACCTGTGTAATTAATGAATTGAGCTGCTCTGACGGCAGCTTTACCCATTTCTAACCTTAATTGTGGATCTAAAGCTGGACTGGGAGCTTCTTCTAATAATTTCTGATTGCGACGTTGAATCGAACAATCTCTTTCTCCTAAGTGAATCACATTGCCGTAGTTATCAGCTAAAATTTGAAATTCAATATGACGGGGACGTTCAATAAATTTTTCTATATAAATTCCAGCGTTACCAAATGCTGCTCCAGCTTCACCTTTTGCAGCCTGAAATAATGTTATAAATTCACTTTCATCTTTTACTAAACGCATTCCGCGTCCACCACCACCAGCGGTGGCTTTAATCATCACTGGATAACCAATTTCCCCAGCGATCGCTAATCCTTCACTTTCGTTTTCTACTAATCCATTACTACCAGGTACTGTCGGTACTCCCGCACGCTGCATGGTTTCTTTGGCTGTTGATTTATCCCCCATCATTCTGATTGCTTCTGGTGAAGGTCCAATAAAAGCAATATGGTGGTCAGCACAAATTTCTGCAAATCGAGCATTTTCTGACAAAAAACCATAACCTGGATGGATTGCAGTTGCATTGCGGGTCAGTGCTGCTGCAATAATGTTAGGAATATTTAAATAACTTTTACTACTCGCAGCATCACCAATACAAACTGCTTCATCAGCTAACTGGACATGAAGAGTATCGCGGTCAACTGTAGAGTGGACAGCTACTGTCGCAATTTCCATTTCTTCACAAGCCCGGAGAACGCGCAGAGCTATTTCTCCCCGATTGGCAATTAATATTTTGTCGAACTTCATCGGCTTATTTTCTTTTTTAGTCCAGATTTATTGAAACGCTCTTGGGCACAACTCCGAAGTTACATCATGTAAATTTTAGTTGTGAGTGGAATTTATTGTGACACATCAAGCTTTATTATCTGAGTTATGTTTGTGCTTCCTCTCGAATGGGTTGTGAGAGTTGACAAAGCATACCAAAAATCAAGCTTACATTTCAGGGTAAAGGCGGAATTGTACCGCGAAGAAGGGAAACAACTCACTTTTTGAGTAATTTTAGTTTTAAGTGTAATAAATACTGAGGAAGTTAATTACTAAAGACTTTCTCAGTTTGTTTTATCTGTTGTTTGCTACACCTTTAGTAAGGGTGGTAACACTCTTTGTTAATATCACTCGTGAGATTGCTATATTTCTGTCAAGTGAGATATACCCATGAAAAAATCTAGGAATTCTTACAATTATTTTTTTTGAGTAGTTTTTTGAGTATTTTTTTAAGTAGTTCAGCTATTACCTTACTATAATTAGTTTGTTATGCTATATTCTGTATTTAGCCAACCATGAAATAAATATGCGGGTGTGGCGGAATTGGTATACGCGCACGCTTGAGGTGCGTGTGGCGCAAGCCTTGCGAGTTCGAGTCTCGCCATCCGCATTTGAAAATTGAAAACAATGACATTGAGTATTGCTCTTGTTTATTTTTTCTAAAAAATTCAGTTTCCCAATTTGGGAAACTGAATTTTTTATGTTTTGATAGAATTAGATGAAGTTTTGTTAAAAAATGAGCATTGACTGCAACATATAAGCCATCAGAAAATTTAATTTTGCCTAACGGATGGCACCGTCTGATTCCGATTTGGCAAGGGGGAGAAGAGGTAATTCAAGAGGGTTTATCACATCATGATTTACCTCCTGCATGGCAGTTATTACTTCTTGGTGATGGTTCTCCTACTAGACATTTAAAATTGCTCACAAGGGAGCCTACAGAAGTTGATGTTATTGATATGTCATTAATTGGCATGAGTTCAGATGCAGCCCCAGACTTAATTAAAGCGGTTCCTGGTCCGAGACTGCGCAGACAAGTGTGGTTGCGTACTGCTTCTGGTCAAAGGTTGGCTTATGCAACTTCTTGGTGGGAAGCATCTCATGTAGATGAGTATTTGCAAAACCGTTCTCTAACAATTTGGGCAAGTCTTGCACAACTACGCACGGAATTATATCGAGATATTCAGGGAATTTATTATGGAAATTCGGCAGCTTTAGAATCAGGTTTTAATGAGACTGGTCCTTTTTGGGGACGACATTATTTATTTTGGCATCACGGCAAACCTCTAACTTTAATTTATGAGGTCTTTTCGCCTTACTTGAATAAGTATCTTGGTGAAATACCTTATAACTTGAATGATTAGCTTTTAGTTTTTGGCTTTTGACCATTGTTCCACTTGTGGCACAACGGTTAAAATGTCAATTCTTGATTTCTTAGCTATTGCCCAAATGGCTAATAGCTTTTTTATTAATTTTTATATACATTTATTTCTAATGTTTACCCAGTATTTACTTTCTGAAAGGTTTGAGGGTGATATTAGCCGGTAAACAGGGAGGAAATACTGTGTTGTTCAACTTATGTGTTTGCAATTGTAATAAGAATAACAAACAGTTTTTCTGCTTTCGCCGGGAAAGATGAAAATTTTGCTGCGAAATATGATGCCAAATTTTACTTATTAATGTTATCAAAGAAAAAGAATTTTTAGATTTGAACTGTGATATTTGTAATTAATGGCGAAAATTTAGGGATATTACTGAAAAGAGATGAATCAAGGTATCAGAATTTGATTCAGATATATTGATAAGAATAAATTTAAAAATGTGAAATGATATTTTTTATACTTGCTGGGAGCAACTACACTAAGCATTAGTTTTTGTTTTCATCCCATTGATCGTGCAGGGTAATTAAAAATTCAAAATTCATGCAGGAAAAATGAAAGTCCAGTTAATTTTCAATTATTTAGTTCAGGATTCAAACACCTCCCTTTCACGGAGGAAAATAGATAAAGATAAAAAAACTTGGCGACATTCAGGTAGCAAGTCATTCCTTGTTTCAAGTCCCTCTCTGAAGAGAGAGGCAATATAATAATACAGGAATTTTGAATTTTGTTCTCTGTAGGAGTTCCCGTAGGATATTAATAATTTTGAATTGGAACAAAGCGACTGACATAAAGCTGTTTTAAATACAGTTTGTGAAAAGTGGGTCTTCTCTTCAAAAATAGATTATCCTATCATTCAGGATGATAAAAATGCCTGAGAATAAGATATTGCAGACTGAAAAACTAATTATTCAGTTTATATATAGTTGATACGGTGTTATTTATATTACATGAGTATAAGATTTATTTCGATATCTAAATCTATGTTTAAAAGTTCCTATTTTTATAGACTTAATTGCTTCAGAGAGAAGCTATCCCATAAAGCGATCGCGCAATAATATCCGAAAATAGCATTAAACAACATTGTAATTTGAATGCCAAAGTAGAATCTTTTTTTTAAGTAAAAAAAGTAATGTAATTATTCGCTCTAGAGTATCGAAAAACTTTTGGTTAACTTTACCTATAGAAGAATTAAGTTCGCAATTGTGAGGTCTTGGTTTCAATGGCACTGCCTGTAGTCTCTGTTGCAATGAAGAAAAAAAATAAGCCTTCCTTACTGCTGAGTGTTGGTTCCGCAGCGCTATTGATTGCTGGAGGAGCCCTAGCATACTGGTTGTTTACCCAGGGGAAACCATTGTCCAGAGATTTACCTGTTGGTGTAAATATTATTCCTCAAGATGCATTGTTCACGGTTTCTCTGACAACTGATAGCAAGCAGTGGCAGAAAGTTGAAAACTTCGGTACAAAGGAAACTCGAACTCAAATAAATGAGTATTTGACCCAGTTAAGTGATCGCTTATTAACTAGTAATGGTTACAGCTATGAAAAAGATATTCAGCCTTGGGTAGGCAAAGAAATTACGATAGCTGTACTCGCTCCTCAAATACCAAAACCAAAATCTAAACCAGTAGCAGATAAAGCAATGACCCCATTGGGGTCACGGGTCGCGATCGCACCCAAAAAAAAGTCAGCCGTCCCCATAGCATCTCCGAAAGAAGCTATTGCTAACATTTCTGGGCAATCTTTGGCAATTGTATTACCAATACGAGATCAAAAAAAAGCCTCTGAAATATTCGCTAAGTTATCTAAACCGGAAGTTTCTGAGGGTGGAAAATGGAAAGAACGGACTTATGAAGGAGTAAAAATTAAAGAAGCTGCGATGAAATCCGGTGGTAAATTATCAGCAGCAGCCTTAGATGGTAAATATTTGCTGATTACTGATGGTGCAAAAGCAATAGAAAGATCAATTGATGCTTATCTACAAGAAACATCGTTAGTTAAAACTCCTGGTTTTACCTCTTATTTTCCTAAAATTGCTAGCTATAATCCTTTTGCACGCTTTTACGTTAATGTGCCAGGTTCAGCAGAAATTGCCGCAGCATCTCTTAAGAATCCTTTTCCAAAACCAGTTTTAAATAAAATTCGTAGTAACCAAGGTTTAGCAGGAACAATTATTCTTGAAGACAAAGGAATGAGGTTAAAAGGAGTTTCCTGGTTAAACCCTAATCGTCGTCGTAGATTACAAACTGATAATCGTAATGTTACTATGTCCAACCGCGTTCCATCCGATACGATGGTAATGCTTTCAGGTAGTAATTTAAAACGTGCATGGGGCAATTATATTTCTACTTCCGAAAAAAATTCTCTCTCACCAATAGCACCAGAAAAACTGCGAAGTCAGTTTAAATCTTGGACAGAGTTAGATTTAGACAGAGATTTACTTAGTTGGATGAATGGAGAATTTTCATTCTCAGTCATTCCAGCGAAAGCATCCACAAGTCCTCAAGAAGAAGAACGTCCAGCTTTTGTCTTCATGGTCAAAGCTAGCGATCGCAAAAAAGCTGAAAATGCTTTGCAACAGTTAGATACGATTATGAAAGATAAATTACAGTTTAAAATTCAGTCTGCAACTACAGCAAATAAACCCATTGTTAACTGGGTTAGACCTGTAGGAGTTGTAGCAACTCGTGGATGGTTAGATGATGATATTGCTTTCTTGTCCGTTGGTGTAAATGCACCTGTCACCAAAAAAATTGTTCCCAAACCAAATCGAACTTTGGGAAGTTCTGATTCATTTCGGAAAACAGTTCCTGGAGAAATTAACCCCAGTAATGGTAAATTTTTTATTGATGTTGAAAAAACTTCAAAGCAATTACCATTAGGTAGTCTATTCCCTAATCAAAAGATTTGGTTAGATGCAACTAATTCAATTGGTTTTACGACCGCAGTGGATGATGTTTTTAGTACTCGCTATGACATATTCCTGTCTTTAAAGCAGAATTCAGGTCAAGATAAATTAGATAAATGATCTTAAAAGAATCTTTTAATTGTTGAGGCTGTGTAGCAAACAGTAAGCGCTAACATCTTATCTTCTACTATTTTCTGCGATATTTGGAAGTCCTAAAGAGAAGTACCAGCTCTAAACAATTAGATGCCGATAAAACTTTAAAGCTCTAGATATTCAAAAGCCTTATAACTAAAAGCATTATCCCTAAAAGCTAAAAGCATTGTAGATCGTAAAAATAAATCAGCAGATGAGCTACAAGAACAGATAGGATCTAAACTACGGCATGATTATTTTAGATATCTAATAGAGAGAGAACACTTGATGGATCTGGTTATATTACAAAATTGGTTAGATAATGCTTCTTTTGCTTTGCTATTTCTAACTATGCTGATTTATTGGTTTGGGATAGCTTTTCCGAATATTCCTTACTTGGAAGTTTTGGGAACTGCTGGAATGGCGATCGCTAATTTATCTATTGCAGCTTTATTAGGTGCAAGGTGGTTAGAAGGTGGTTACTTTCCTTTAAGTAATCTTTATGAATCTTTATTTTTCTTAACTTGGGGTATTACTGCAATTCATTTGATTGCAGAAAATAACACTCGTAGTCGTTTGGTAGGAGTTGTTACCGCTCCTGTGGCAATGACAATAACTGCATTTGCAACCCTGTCTTTACCATCAGGAATGCAGGTTTCAGAACCATTAGTACCAGCATTGAAGTCAAACTGGTTAATGATGCACGTAAGCGTCATGATGATCAGTTACTCAGCATTGATGGTGGGTTCATTGCTTGCGATCGCTTTTTTGATTGTGACTCGTGGAGAAAATATTCAGCTCCAAGGTAGTTCGGTAGGAACTGGCGGTTATCGTCAAAATAGCTACACCTTACGTAAATCTGGCGAGTTAGTTACTCAGAACTCAGTAAACCCATCAGTAAACATAACTGAAAATAACGATACAGTTCGTTTAAACTTAGAAACTAGTGGTAACACAGCAGTTTTAGAACATCCAGTTAAGACTACTCCTATATCTGAATCTCAGCTTGAAACCCTTTCACCGCAACGTTTAAGTATTGCAGAAACCTTAGATAATATCAGCTATCGAATCATAGGTTTAGGATTTCCACTTTTAACTATCGGTATTATTGCCGGTGCAGTTTGGGCAAATGAAGCTTGGGGTTCTTACTGGAGTTGGGACCCTAAAGAAACTTGGGCTTTGATTACCTGGCTCGTATTTGCCGCTTATCTCCATTCTCGTATTACTCGTGGATGGCAAGGTAAAAAGCCAGCAATCCTGGCTGCAACTGGTTTTGTAGTAGTTTGGATTTGTTACTTGGGTGTAAATATTTTAGGTAAAGGTTTACACTCTTACGGTTGGTTTTTCTAATTAGCTTTCTAATTTTGAGAAAACACAAAGTTCAATTTTATTATAGAGACGTCGCCTGTGCTTCGTCTCTATATAATTTTAAGGTGCTTTTTTATTACTAATTATCCAAATTACCCAATTACCCAATTAAAGCAAACCTCACAAATATTTTTAACTTGATATGAGTCGTTTTTCCTGGTGAGAGCAAATTCTCTTGGGATAGATAATAGCTAATATAGAAAATTCGCAACAGATATCAATGGATCATGAATTCGACCCACTCCAGAAAGACGACGTTGTTTCCACTGATTCTAGTCATACTTTAATGCCCCACTGCACTTTTAAAGTAGGTGAATTCATAGTAAAAATGAAACAAGTCTTGTCAGGACATGACGAACTACAGGAAAAATGGTTAATTGACGGACAAGCTTGTGAAGTTCTTCGACCTGGCACTCAAGGCTGGCAAAAAGGTAAAGTTAGAATCAGTTTGGAATTCTGTCCAGATGAAAGAGAATCTCCTCTTGATAATATTGATATAGATGAGATTTCTCCAAATTTTGATGATGTGAAACCTGTACATCAATAAATTATTTAAGGATTTATTAACTATTAACTATTAGCTAATAGACATCTCCAGAAATTAACAGGACTTACGCACAGACTACGTATTTACGTCCGGAGCGACCGTAGGGTTAGTTAAGCTCTGTCGAGCAGACTCTATCTTTGCGCAGCAAACGCGATAGCTAACGCAAAGCCTTATTTCTCGTTACGAGTGCGTAAGTCCTAATTAAATGTGTGTAACCTATAACCTTTGTCCCAGAGGTTAAATTTAATGTCTCTACATTTCTTTGCTGAAGATGTCTAATACTAATTCGATAAATGATTGCAACACATTCCTAGGTGGAGACAGTTAATAAGAACGTCTCTACAAAAATCGACTTTATTGCATTCTTTTTCTAAACTGGTATAAGGAAATAAAAGCCAAAAACTAAAAACAACGATGCTTAGTGTTCGCTAGGACAGGGTAAAATTGTTAGACTCCCTGTGAGCTAAGAATCCCCTTCAATTTATTGATTGGCAGTGTCAATTAACCAAGTTAAGAAGTTCAACTAAATCTTGAATATAGTAGTCAGCTTCAGCTTTGACTTTATCTCTGATCGCATAACGTCCAAAACCGATAAACATATCTAAACCAGGTTTAGTTTCCAAATCGCTGACACCGTCACCTACCATGACTATCTTTTCTGGTGAGTAATTTTGTTTTAATTCATTAACTATTTCTAATTTTCCACCATTGCGAGTTGTAGGATAATCCCTATCAAAGTCTTTATAACTACCATCATCATTAAAAAATAACTTCACAGCTTCAATGGTCTCAATACCTAAATATTTTGCTAAAGGCGCGATCGCTTGTACATAACCTGCACTTAAAATAAATGGTGTCCAACCATCAGCTTCGAGAGTATCAACTACTTTCTTTGCACTGGGTTCTATAGTTTCCACATACTTTTGTCCCACCTTCACAACATCTGTTTGTGTAGGCTGAATAATTTCTAATCTTTTAGCAAACACGCTTTCAATAGGAATTTTGCCATCCATTGCCCTATTTGTCATCTCTGCAATTTTTTGGCTAACATCAGTACCAGCAGCATTAGCTAACTCATCAATACCTTCAATACTGCTGAGAGTACTATCGCAATCAAAAATAATAATTTTCATACTACCTTCAGGTTTCACCACATCCTAATTAATTATTAATCATCAAGTTACCAATTCCCAATTCCCAATTTTTTCTCAACTATTTTTCCTTCATTTGTCATAATAAGGAAATGCAATTTTTATCACGATTTTTTACTACCCTGCTAGCATTAATTCTGCTACCTCTATTTATGGTTTCTGCTCAAGTTCCTAGCATAACCCCAGGAGATAATTTAGTTGTTGAAGGTATTCCTCCAATCCCTACTTCATTAGTAGATACTGTTGAGCGCTACACTCAGTTTCGTTCTGCTAGTATTGCTAGTTGGCATCCTCAGCAGCGTTCTATGTTAATATCAACCCGTTTTGGGGATACTCGACAAGTACATTTAGTAAAATCACCTCTAGCGACTCGCAAACAGTTAACATTTTTTCCCGAAAGAGTCTCTGGAGCAAGTTTTCAACCCACTGAGGGTGACTATTTTGTTTTTAGTAAGGATATTGGTGGTAATGAATTTAACCAAAACTATCGCTATGATTTAGCGACGGGTGAGGTTACTTTATTAACTGATGGTAAATCGAAAAATAGCCGTGGTGTTTGGTCTAACAAAGGAGACCGGATAATTTATTCTTCTACGCGACGTACGGGTAAAGATAGAGATTTATATATTATTAACCCCAAAAAGCCTGAAAGTAATAAGTTATTAACAGAAATAGCCGGTGGTGGTTGGTTTGGTTTAAATTGGTCTCCGGACGATCGACAATTTTTGGTATTAGAGTATATTTCTGCGAATGAAAGCTATCTATGGATGATAGATACCCAAACGGGTGAGAAGAAAATTATTACACCCAGAGGTGGTCAGGAAAAAGTTGCCTATGGTGGGGGTATTTTTAGTAAGGATGGTAAAGGTTTATATGTAATTACTGATAAAAATTCGGAGTTTGCTCGCTTAGCATATCTCGATTTGGCTTCCCTTAAATATACTTATCTGACTAGTGATATTAACTGGAACGTTGAAGATTTTGACCTTTCAGAAGATGGCAAAAATTTGGCTTTTGTAATTAACGAGGATGGTGCAAGCATACTACACCTCCTAGATACTAATACTAATAAAGAAAAACCCTTACCAAAACTTGCTGTTGGACAGGTATATGGTATCCAATGGCACCCTAATAATGAAGATTTAGGTTTTACTTCAATTTCTGCAAGGAATACAGCAGATGTTTATTCTTTAAATATTAAGACTAATCAAATTGAACGCTGGACTGAAAGTGAAACAGGTGGGTTGAATACATCAAACTTTACAGAAGCTGAACTGGTTCGGTGGAAAAGTTTTGATGATAAAACCATTTCTGGTTTTCTTTACCGTCCTCCGGCTAAATTTACAGGTAAACGTCCGGTAATCGTTAATATTCATGGTGGTCCGGAAGGACAGTTTCGTCCCATGTTTTTAGGACGTTTAAACTATTACCTTAATGAGTTGGGTATAGCAGTAATATTTCCTAATGTCAGGGGTTCTACTGGTTATGGTAAAACTTTTCTCAAACTCGATAATGAGTATAAACGGGAAGACTCAGTTAAAGATATTGGTGCATTATTAAACTGGATATCGACCCAACCCAACTTAGATAAAGACCGTATATTAGTTACAGGTGGTAGTTACGGGGGTTATATGTCCCTAGCTGTCGCAACAAAATATAGCAATCGCATTCGTGCAGCGATTGATATTGTAGGTATTTCTAATTTTGTCACTTTCTTAGAAAGAACTGAAAGTTACCGAAGAGATTTACGACGAGTGGAATATGGTGACGAACGCGACCCAAAAATGCGTGAATTCCTCGAGAAAATTTCCCCTGTGAATAATGCTGATAAAATCAAAGTACCCTTATTTGTAGTTCATGGTAAAAATGATCCCCGGGTTCCTTTAAATGAAGCCGAACAAATAGTTAAAACTTTGCAGAAAAACGATATCCCGGTTTGGTATCTCATGGCTAAAGATGAGGGACATGGATTTAGTAAAAAGAAAAATGCTGATTTTCAATTTTATGCCACAGTTATGTTTATTAAAGAGTTTTTGTTGAAGTAAGAGTCGTTAAGAATAATTGCAGGTAGGTTGGTATAGGGTTGACGTAATATACCGGAGGTAAATCCAACCTACCCTATCTCTATTTTTAAGGTTTAACTGAACGGTATTGATTTATAAACGTGTTGGCTCAAATCTTGAAGATACAAGCTAATAGCTTTTTATTTATTGAGGAGCCTCGCTTATCATTTTCATTTAGTCTACAGTCCCATACTCAACCTTTTCGATAAGATTATATAAATCCTACTTTTTACCGGACTTCTTTACCATACTTTTAAAGTCATTTATTTATTTTTAAAGTAGAGTGATACAGACTTGGGAAAACAATGGTGTAAAGGTGTGTTTGTGAATAAGCAGGATGAAAATACTAAGGGTAAGAAAAATAATATTTGTAATGATTGTGCTTTTTATAACGTTAACGATCGGATTAAAGAATGTACTCATCCTTTAGAGTTGGGTATTGACTGTTCTAGGGTAGTTTTTTGTAGTTCTTTTCAACCGTTGCATGAAGTTGATAGTCCTTGCGTGACTTTTGACGATTAAAGGATTCAGTCCTTTAGGAAAAGGAAACAGGAAATAAAAAAGATATCTGAAGAATATCTACAGTAGTTTTAGGAAGACACATATTTTACTTCTGGAGATGTCTAAGATTTGGTATGTAATGCAACAATGCATACTTCCTAACGAAAATAAGCGATCGCTCCTAGGTAGACAAGGTAGCCATGTGCGATCGCTCTGAAGTTAAATAACTAAAAACTAATTATCCGATCTTACCCGACTGACAAATACTTGTAGTGTCAATTATTCTAGCAAGGTAAATCCTTGATAAAGGGTTAGAAATATCATAGTAAAAACCCGTAGACAAAGTTATACAACAAACAGCCGAACAGTTACTATCAAATCTATGATGCTTACGCCCGAATGCAACCTCTAGATTCTCACTAACCAAGTAAATTTAACCCATATTTTTATGTAGAAGTCATTAACCAATTACACATTATTTTCAGATTTGTTTCAGATTATTTTCACATTATTACTTATAATCAAATTATTCTATGAATAAGCACTTATCACAGCGACCTGCAGATTTAGAACCTCAAAAGTTACCACAGCACGTAGCTGTGATTATGGATGGTAACGGACGTTGGGCAACAAAGCAAGGTTTACCCCGGATTGCTGGACACCGTCAAGGTGCTAAAGCTTTAAAGGAATTATTAAGATGCTGTAAAGATTGGGGAATTAAAACATTAACAGCTTATGCTTTTTCGACTGAAAATTGGGGAAGACCAATAGAAGAAGTTGATTTTTTAATGCTCTTATTTGAAAAATTGCTACGTCGAGAGTTAGTACAAATGCATAAAGAAGGGGTGAAACTTTCTTTTATCGGCGATTTATCGGTGTTACCAGGGGTATTACAGCAAGAAATACACCGCTCTGTATTAGCTACCGCAAATAATCAGGGAATTCATTTCAATGTTGCAGTTAATTACGGCAGTCGTCAAGAAATAGCTAGGGTATGTCGTCAAGTTGCAGAAATGGTCAAACAGGGAGAGATGAGTCCTGAAGATGTGAATGAGAGTTTAATTGAGCAAAACCTCTATACCGCAGGTATGTCGGAACCAGACTTATTAATTCGTACAAGTGGAGAGATGCGTTTAAGCAATTTCTTATTATGGCAAATGGCATATGCAGAGATGTATTTTACCGAAACTTATTGGCCCGATTTTGACCGTGTTGCTTTTCATCAGGCTTTATTAGATTATCAGAGTAGGGAGCGCCGTTTTGGAAAGGTGAAGGCTGTACTTTCAGCTTAGAAATAGGTAGGAATTTACAAAAGTAGAGACGTTAAATTTAACGTCTCTACAAAATATATTTGGTTTTACTAAAGTATTAAGTTTGGCTGATTATATTCGTGGGTCTGTACAAAAATTTGAAATTAGACTTGAGAATTAGACTTGCGACGACGTTTCTTGGCTAAGATTACACTTGTAGCTAAACCTAGACCAATTGCACCTAAAGGTTCAGGTACTTTGCGCTTAGCACGCTTATACTCTAGACCAGTAACTGCACCACTTCCAGGAAGCCACATTTCCATTTTTGCAACCTGAGCATTGAATTTATTAAAATTGTATGTTCTTAAGGAATTATCTCCTTTATATAGTTTTCCGTTTACCTCTTTGTTGTCTAAAGTGACTGCAAAGTCAGAGTTTCCGTCGTGGTCGTTAGTAAGTCGTCTCCAGCTTTTGAAATCATTTTGAGATGAGTCACCAAATGATTTAGTTTTCCACTTATTGTTTTTATACTGAAAAAGTCTTCGAGTACCATCTACATATTTTAGAGTGAATTTTGGTCTGTGTGATTCATCTAAATCTAAAAGGCTGATACTTTCAAATAAAACTCCTTCTGAATCAGTAAAATCAAAGACGAAAGTGCCTTTTACCTTGTCATCGGGATTATATATATTATTTGTCTGATTCTTATTTTTACTTATATTCTCTTGAATAATCAGAACATTTCCTTGGTTTTGTGTACCGTAGCTAGCACCGGTTGCTAAGTCATCATCTCCACCTGTACAAGCACGAGAACCAGTCTTACCTTTACAATCACTATTAAATAGGAGTAGGGGATTGGTACCTTCTTTAGTACTAAGTCTTAAGCCATCTTTTTCAAACAGTCCTGCACCATTAATTATTTGTCCAGTACCAGTTT
>JBCCDM010000023.1:0-26182 GCA_039030795.1 Cyanobacteria bacterium P01_A01_bin.84 | reverse complement strand
CTATTATTTTGTATTTAATGATATAAATTTTGAGTAACAAATGAAATCGATAAATATATTATCTACATATACATATGTTTTAAAAAATATATCAAAAGAGATATCTATTACTTAAGAAATGCTTCTTCGGAAATAGGTAAATTATTTTTGGTATATATCCTTAGTAGCTATTTGCAAATTATTCTGATTAATTAAATATCTATAGGCTTAAATCTTCCTAAATAATTCAGAGTAAAGACCATTGATTGTCATCAATTGTTGGTGGTTTCCCTGCTCCTGAATGCGTCCTTCTTGTAGAACAAAGATATAATCTACATTACGCAACAATTGCAGTTGATGAGTAATGATAATCGTTGTGGGAATTTTGTCTGCATCAGTAAGAGGGTTAGCTTTTAAACTAGCTAAATTTTGTTGAAAAATATTTGCAGATTGCATATCCAAAAAACTGATAGCTTCATCTAAAATTAAAATTTTAGGATTATAAACTAACCCGCGAGCGATCGCTATTTGTTTTCTTTGTCCGCTGCTGAGATTGTTTCTTTTGGGGTTTAGAGGAGTATCATAGCCCATGGGTAAGTCTTGAATAAAACTATGGATTCCTACAAACTTAGCTGCTGCGATCGCTTGTTCTACAGTTATTTGTGAATTATACAGAGTAATATTTTCTAAGATGCTTCCAGAAAAAATAGTACTCTTTTGCGGCACAAAGCCAATCATAGACCGCAGAGATTGTGAAGGTATGTGGAGGATATTGTGCCCGTCAATCAAAATCTCGCCGGTATTAGAAGAATATAAACCTGCCAACAATCTAGCTAAAGTGGTTTTACCACAACCCGCAGCACCTACAAGACCCACGGTCTGTCCTGGCTGTATGTGCAAGGAAATATTTTCTAGGATATTTCGTTCATGGTTGGGATGAAAGCTAAATGAGAGGTTATTGCAGCATATCTCTCCATGGAACTCGGCAGTAGTTAGTAATGATGTCTCTCTAGGTTTTGAAGTTGACCTTGCAGGAACAACATTTAAAACATCATTAACTCTTTCTTGAGAGATTAGTACCTCTTGAAATTCGTCCCACAATTTCAATATTGCTGATATGGGGGTAACTATAGTCCAAACAAGCATACCAAAGGCAACGAACTCACCAATGCTTAACTTGTTATTGATGACTAGGTTAGATCCCCACCATAATACTGATGTCGTTAGTAAATAGTTAGCTAAATTATTAGTTATTTGTAAGTTATTAATTAACTTTTGTCCCTGATATCTAGCTTCAACTGTGGAGATAAATACTTCTTCCCAACATTGATGAAATTGTAGTTCGACTGCTGCAACTTTTATCGTATCTATACCGGCAATCATGTTGAATGCGAATGAGTTTTGCTGTACTAATTCCTTTGATATTGCACGGGATAATGTCTTTAACAACGGGCTACTAGCTAGCTTTAAAACTACAATTGGAGTTAGCAATACTAAAACTAGTAACGTTAAACCCAGATTGTAATAACCCATTAGTCCGAAGCAACCCAGAACTATTGGTGCATCTAGAATTGTACTAACAGCTTTACGGGTAGTAAATAGTTGTATGTTTCGGTTCTCTTGAATGCGACTGATAATATCTGTAGTCGTTCTAGTAGTAAAAAACTCTAAAGGTAGAGCAAGAATCCGACGAACAAAAGAACTAACCCAAGAAATATCGAGTTCCCTAGATAAGATATTCAACAGATATTGACGTAATCCTGTTAAACCTGCAATTAAACTCCCACATATTAAAAACATGAAGGTGAATAAATTAATAGTCGAAATACTGGAATTGACTATAATTCCATCTAAAACTAACTGAGCAGCAGCAGGAGTCCCTAATTTAAAAATCTGTATTAGTAAGGAAACAAAGATAATTTTACTTAATAGGGAACGATGGCACCAAAATTTTTCCCTCCATCCTGCTAAAGCAGACTTCTCACTATCACTATTTAGCTCTTGCAGACTTGTGGTGGGACTGATCAACAATGCGTATCCCGTCCAACCAGCAATAAATTCCTGATGAGAAAGTTTTGCTTTACCGATTGCGGGATCGGAAACAAAAACAATATTATCTCCAACATTCCACACAACGATATAGTGACTCCCTTGCCAGTGAGCAATCCAAGGATAAGAATAAGACTCTACTTTGCTCAAAGAAGCCCTAATACACAAAGTTTCGTATCCTAGACCTTGGGCTGCGGTTTCTAAGTTTGATAGAGAGGCACCATTTATATCTGTGGAAGTAAATTGACGTACTAAATTAACACTTAAGCGCTTTCCCCAATAAAGACTCACCATCGCTAAACAAGCAGCACCGCAATCTGAAGAAGTTTGCTGAGGAATGAAAGGAAATCTTTGCCACCAAGTAAGTTTTGAGAATATCTTGGAGAATATCTTACTTACATGATTTACATGGGGATCGACAACTAGTTTTTCTTTCTGTAATTCTTGTTTAGTAGGGTCTTCTAATGATTCTAATGCTTTGGGTACATTTTTGGATGCATCCCGTCCTTGGTTTGTTTCCTGAGAAACTTGAGTATTAGATACTACTACTTGTTTATCAGAGACTTTAGCCACAAATGAATTAAGCTGATTTGTATCAGCACTGTGGTTTTCTAAGTTACTACAATGTCCATCTATCCCAGAAGTTTGTTGTTTTGCGATTCTATTACTAAGAGCATCTTCAAGAACCAATACCTTGGGAAATAATATCTGAGATGATTCCCAATCCCTTTTAGATAAATAGTATAGATGCGTATCTATCTCAGCTATCAAATTCTGTGAATCTAAATAGTTGCATTCCCAACTATCTCCAACTGAAATTGGATAGTTATCCAATGATGCATCTCTAATACATCCCTTAATCAGCCAAAAATTTCCGTCTGGATTAGATATAACCTTTGATAGAGACAGACCAGCATCAATACGTATTTCAGTTAAATAAGGTAATAACTGTTTGAGAATATAAGTGCTATGCTGTTTTAGCTCAGTCTTAGTCTTGAAGAAAAATAGTGATTGTCTTTGACGTGCAAAATTTTGTAGATAACTTTTGAGTGCAGTTAATTGCTCTAATCCCCCTAAAAGCAGAGATAAGGAGATGTCTACCATATAACCATCACTTGCCGCGATCGCTCGATAAGGAAAGTAGAAATCGCACAGTACACAATCTCCACCAAAAGTTTGGTTTTTGCCAAGTTGCTGGATCGATACCTCTTGATTCAAAGCTGTATCGAATCCTAAAATCTGTATCTGTCCTTGGCAAATAAAGTAAATCGAATTATGGTTTATGTTACTTTCAGTATCTAAATAGTTAAGTAATTCATCACCTAAGCAGAAATCTCGAATAACACAATCATTAACTAGTTCAGCTATACTATATGTATCGCCTATTAGTGGTTCCAAAAGTTTGTGGATAACTGCTTCTGATTTTTGAGATTCTTGATTGCTGCTACAAGTATGATTTGACTTAACCCGCGAAAACCCCTCGGAGTCCATTGTTAAGTATCAAAAAATTGTAATATTGTTAACTTCTACAAGAATGCTTTCTAGTAGTATTATCTGCGAAAAAGCCTTTGGTTTTAGCCTTGAGAACTTAACATCACTCCAATAGCCTCTGAAAAACGCAATTAATTGTATTCAATTTTACAAATTGCTCTTCTAACATTTTTCAGTAGCTACCTCTATAGCGAAGGTCGTAAAAACAGTGTTTGTGTGGGTGAAAGTAAATTTCATGCTTGTATATGAAAGCAATAATTCAAATTCTAACCAACATCTTTAATTAAGCTACTCGTACTTTAACAAAGTTCACTGCCAGATGAAAAACTGGCTACTCTGCAATTTATTCTTCATATGTATATGCTGGTACATTTTATCGCTAATAAAGAGTTTAAAATAAGATACTTTACCTTGAAAGGTCGTAAGAAAAATGCTACACGCTTCAGTGTATACACTAGATTGCAGCCTCATTAAAAACTTTTAAATACGTAAAAATAGTTCTTAGCGAACATATTTTTCTTATTATTAGGTTTTCTTATAGTTGCAGCGACTATTATTTGAATTTCCAAAAAATATATTATTATTGTGTACTCAGACAAATTTGAACCTCTCAACTGTTGATATGAGAGTGATAGAGATGGATATTTACCTCATTTGACTGCTATACAAATATTCATAAAAAGTTCCCAAGTAAAAATTCCTAAATAAAATATTTAAACTGGGTTGCCTCCAATCTCAAGTCAAATTTGCCAAAGTCTTTTTAAATTAGTAAACACTTTTCAGGATTTTTGCTTAGGGTTTTAGCCCAGGGGTTTAGCAATGCTAAACCCTTAGATTCGTAGGTGTTGTTGGAACTCCGGGAGTCAAATTAATGCTTTAGTATATTTTTGTCAGGTCTAATCAACTATTTACGACGGGGGAAAGCTGAAAGGTAAAAAGAAGATATGAGTGGTCTACTTATTTAAACCGTGCTGTACTAAAGACATAAAAATAGATAATGATCGGTTCTAGCGAAAAAGAATACCAAGATTTTTGCTTGTTTAACTAAGGGAACAAACTCAATAATCAATAAACTTTTTCCATCGTAACTGTCTTCTATCTAAAGGAATAAAAATGTCGAAAATTAATCCCTATTTGTTGGTATGTCATACAGATTGCAAAGATTGTGGAGTTGGGACTTCATGCGATCGCGTACCGAATCTGGTGAGATAATAGCGCAATCTTTGCCATATCTGCTTATTTCTCGGAAAAACCAAAATGTACCGGATATATTTCTGATTACTCTTTTGATAGGTGGTTCTCCTTCCAATTCACTCACGAATACATCTTCATGCTTGCGTTGATAAGCAAAAGCTAATCTCCCTAATAAATGAAATTCTACAGGTATTCTTTCTAAATCATCTTTCCAAGTTTTATCAACCGAAACCACTGCAGCTTCTTGAATTCGATCTAAACGCAACGTCCAGTTATGCTGCAATCCCCCCACATCCTGATTTCCCTCAGATTCTTCTGCACAACACATTAAGTATTGACGTTTTTCTATTGCAACAATTCTGGCGTGTAAAACAGTGTAACTCCACAAGCGCTCTGCTACATCTTGGTAGGAAATACGAAATGGTTGCTGTCGGTGAATCAAATTATCTATCTGTTGCCTCCAAGCTGGCAAAGAATTATTGAGAAATATTTCTATTTCTTCACGAAACGGAATAGATAACTCGCTTCTGGATTGCAGTAAATGGGCTATTTCCTTCGCTTCATCGATTTTACCCAAGTCTATTAAAGCAGTACGGGCTATTTCTAATGCTTTAATACGTTCGTCAGTCCAATCATTATTCGGGGCAATAATTAACTGACGACGCGCGATCGCTTCTACTAGCTTGGAGATATTCGGACGTTCCCCCCAAGTACATCCAAACTCTAGGGCTATATTTTCCAACTCAGCTTTATCCCATTCTGAAACTGAAAGTGTTATTGACTTACCTTTTCTACTCATTTATTTGCACGGACACTTTTATACGTATTTGTCTTGTCAATCTTTATTTTGAATGCCATGATGTGAATTAACAACAACTTACGGACACTGTTTAAGTATATGTCCAGTTATAGTATTACGGTTAAGAGCGTTTATTCTCGAACCGTATCGACACCAAAAGGGTTAACACTACCACCGGGTTGGTCGCTTTCTTTCAATCAAGCTGCGACTTTGGAAGCTTTAAATAATTATGATGTGGTTTTCAATACTGCAATTACTGGGGATGGAAAAAGCTTGGCTGCTTATTTACAAGCGATGACAAGTAATACTTCGAATTTAGCGATGTACCCCACGAATGAATTAGCAAGAGACCAAGAGAAACAAATACAAAAATATAAAGAAGAATTTAAACCGGAAAAAGACCCGCAAATTTATCGCTTGAATAAAGCTATTTTAGAAGAGTTGATTCTGACAAGTAAATTACCATCAAAGCAATCGGGAATTATTCATGTTTCCCATCAAGCGGAAATTCTGTTGACGAATCCAGATATTTTTCACTATATTCATGATTTTCGCTATTTAAAGCGTTTTCAGAAAGGAGATAAATTAAAGGGAGAGAATGCGGATAAACTTTTCCGAAAGATTGACAATAATTATAATTTGTTTATCTTCGATGAGTTTCACGTTTTATCTTCGGCTCAAGTTGCTAATATATTTAACGCTATGCTTTTAATTAAGCATACTGTTCCTGGTAAAAAGTTTTTATTTCTCTCTGCAACTCCTAATGATTTACTGCAAGATTTTCTTGTACGGTCAGGAATAAAATATAAAATTATCAATCCAGCAGAAAATAATGGTTATAGTTGTTCGCCATCTGGTAATAATTGGCGACAAATTAGTCAGCCAATTACTTTATATTTTCCTACAAGTTTAGAACCAAATTTACGTTCTAGCTATGATTGGTTGATAGAAAATTCTGAATCTGTAATTCTGAAGTTTTTTCAAGATAATCCAGGTAGTAAGGGAGCAATTATTCTTAATTCAATTGCTGCTGTAAAAAGATTAGTTGCTCATTTTAAAGGTATTTTTGAACCTTTGGGATTGAAAGTAAAAGAAAATACTGGTTTAACGGGAGAAACAGAAAAAGCTGAATCTGTAAAGGAAGCAGATTTACTTTTGGGGACATCTACTATTGATGTAGGTGTAGATTTTAGGATTAATTTTTTAGTATTTGAAGGTGCAAATGCGGGTAATTTTATTCAACGCTTTGGTCGAATTGGCAGACACAATGATTTTGTTCCTCGACCTTATCAAGCTTATGCTTTAGTACCTAAGTTTATTGTTCAAAGATTGTTTGAAGGAGAATCAAATTCATTACAAGATGGAGAAAGTTATGACAGAGTAACTTTTACAGAAGCGATTCATTCTAGCTATCCTTTTGTTAATGAATTTAAGAAATATCCTCAGCGCTGGGGTGCTATTCAATCAGCTTGTGTATATTCAGAATTATTAAGATTAAAACAATATTATCCGGAAGCAGCAAAAGGTTTTGGTGGTGATATTCAAAAAGCTTTAGGAGTAAGCGTTCAAAAAAAGTTTGGACAAATTAAGTATTGTCAAAGTGAAGGTAAGGGAAAGGTTATTGATGAAGCTCGAAGTTTTCGAGGAAGCAGTCAGTTAAATTGTACGATTTATGATTTAACTAATCCAAATGAACCAGAAGATGAACGGTTTAAAATATACAATTTACCTGGGATTTTAAATAACTTTATTTTTGAGTGGATAGATAAGAGTGAATTTAATCACTTAGCTGAAACATATGGAGTTAAAGTAAATAATTTTGATAAAACTTTGTGTTGTTTAAAGTTAACTGGTTTTCGAGAAGTTAGGGAAGATTGGAAATTTTACTATCCCTTTGATATTGGGGATATTGCAAAGTCTGGTAAGGTTCAAGTTCTCAAAGGTTTAGAAATTCGTCAGCCACATAGTGATGGAGTTAATAAGGTTAGTAATGCAGTTTCGGGTAGGGGTTTGGTATGTTTTATTTCTGATTACGACCGTGCTTATCTTAGAGGTAGATTAGGTTTACCAATTCATTTTCAAGCTTACTCTTTAGCTGATAAACACTGTGGAGATGATAAGAGGATACCACCATATACTATTACTTTCGGTCAGTCTGCGCTGATGTTGGAGACTTTGGTTTGGTATTGGAAACCCAAGCAAGATGAAGGATGGATTTGTTAAAAAAATTTGGAGAGAAAGGGTTTTGCCCGTAATCAGAAGGCTACAGTATTTCAATCCCTAAGAGGTATTACGGTAAATTTTACCAATGCAGCACTGCACTGCTTTCCTTTCTCCTTATATATATATATCAGGATTTTGTCTAGGAGGACAATCATCAAGGCTACTGTAACTGCTTAATCATTAAGGCTACTGTAACCATTGCAATTTTCATAAGTGTGATGTCATTATGTAATTAATGCATCATTTAAAAAAAATCTTATGAATATTCACCTCAGTGATAAAGATTTAGCTCTAATGCCAGAACCTTTACGTGTTGGCTTATTGAACTGGCTTGTTACTCAGAAGTTGAAATCTCAATCAGCTTCGACATTACCGCAGTACAACAAACCACTTACTCAGCAATTAGCGTTAAACCTTCAAAATCAAAGTATACAAGAAAAAGAGGATAATTCCCATGTCAGGTTGACTCAACTATTTGATGCAGGTATAACCAAATCTGGAATGCTTGTACGAGTAAGACTGAAGCGGAAACGTGCAAAGCAATTGGGTCGTGAATATATCAACAATTTAGAAATATCTGATAAAGGAACAATTATTTATAACGGAGAAGAGTTTGATAAACCAAGTCCCTTAGCAAAAAAGATAAATAAAGGTGAATCGAATGGCTGGGAGTATATTGAAGTGAAGAAAGACGATAAATGGATATGTTTAGACGAACTACGTCAAACTTGGAGAAATACGAATGGTTAAAGACATGAGTGAAGATAATCTACTATCCCGAATTTCCATAGATCCAAATATTTGCTTCGGTAAACCATGTATTAGCGGACATCGGATTTATGTTTCTATGATTTTAGATTATTTAGCTGGGGGAATGAGTACTGAGGAAATCCTTGAAGCTTATCCCAGCATAGAACGAGAAGATGTGTTTGCTTGTATTGCTTATGGTGCTGAAATGAGCAGAGATGTTTTTGTGGAAATTCCTTTGGGTGATAACAAGGAAAAAACTGCATGAAATTAAAGCTTGATGAAAATATTGACGTTCGTGTGGTGAGTTTTTTAGGTTCTGCTGGACATGATGTAGCAACTGTTTCACAACAAGGATTAACATCAGCTCCCGATGAAGAATTAATTGATATTTGCTCTGCTGAAGGTAGATGTTTAGTTACTTGCGATCGCGGTTTTGGAAATCGTATTAAATACAATCATTCTAAGTATTCGGGTATTGTAATTATTCGCTTACCCCCTCGTCCTAAATTTGAAAATTGGAGAGAAGCTATAGAAACTTTAATTAAAGGTTTGGAATCAGCAGAAATTATTGGGAAGCTATGGATTATCAGAAATTCCAGCATTCAGGAATATCAGCCAATTGAGGAAAAAGAATAATGAGTGAATTTGAAGACAAGTACGATGAGTTACCGGAAATTCCTTTAGAACTAGATTTTTATAATGATATAGATCAAGGAATACCAGCAAAACCGGAACTCTTAACAAATCGACTCTTTAAAGAAGCTATTAAAAAGGCTGATGGGAACGAAGAAGATACCATACTTGCAAGTTTTGCGGAGAATATATTACCTAATCTGATGTCTCGACTGGTCGGTGCTACAGCGAAAGGTGGACAGTTTACAGAAGACCGCAAAGCTGAAGGTAAAGATGTCGAACGGAGTAAACACGACCAATCTTTTATCTCTCACTTACTCAATGGTCTATTTCCTAGCTATCGGATTTTGAGGACACTTAGAAATTCAGAGGGAACTAATTCGGTTAAGCGACAGTGTGGAGATTTAGAGACTTGTATATTTATCGCTGCTTATATTCTCCATGACTTTGACAAGTTTCCCGATTATCCTGAATGGCTGGTTATTAATGATGGTGAAGGTAAGTTTGAGCAACGAAATTGGAGAAAGGACACTCCGCATAAATCAGATGCTTCGGATTTTGGACGAGGGTATGTAAGAGAAAAGATTGAGAATTTTGGATTAGATGTTTTCTTAGGTAAGGATTGGGAAAATCATCTCGATGATATTGTTTGGTTGAGTCACAATGCTGGTGAAAAATACGATAGCGATAGAGGTTTAGAAATTCGTGGTTTACAACCTCGTTTAGATGGTCGAGTCAGGGGTGTTTTACAGAATCTTGTCAGACTATCGGATTTATTCGCTTCAGTGGTGCAAAACCCTCGTGATATAGAAAGCAACGGTCAAAGTGTTGGTTTACCGGAAATACTCAACGACCTTAGCAACGGTCAATTAAAGTTTAATTATCATGCTTTGTCTGATAATCGTGGTGTTTTAACAAATATTATTAATAATGCTTTGATGGATGTTCATCCTCGGCAATATTATACGCCGTTGCTATATTTACCTGATGGTGTGGTTTACTTAGCTAAAAATAATCCACCAGAGATTAATACAGATACGCTTCCGGAACAGGTAATCAAGAAAATCAAAAAGCTATGTGGAAATCAATTATATAAAAGACCTGTAGGTTATAGTCGGGATGGTAAAGGATTAAAATTTGCTGATTTTTACTGGTTATTTTTCAGTTTAGATGAACTGATGAAAGTGAGTATTAATGCTGCTTGTAAGTTATTACCGGATAGTAAAAAAGCTTCTGCGATTAAGCGTAGTGAAAGCTTACAAAAATTTCAAAATATTGGTGAATTGAATAAAGATTTAAATGTAGTATTTGAGAATGAAATCCGAATTGATAGATTAGCAGAATTCGGGGATATACTATGTCGAGGAATTTGGAATAAATGGTGTGTAAATGCTGTATTTTTTCAGAAAAAGTTACCCAAAGCTCAACGTCAGGATGTACCAGGATTAAATTTAACTCATAAGTTAGCAGAATACTTGGATTTATCAGAAGAAATAAATGCTTTAACACAAATTCAATCCCTGAAAAAAACTGGTGGTGTACCTCTTGATTGGTATTATTTAGCTGCTAAATATTTTCAGAAGAATCCGGGTAAAGATTACGCTGAAATTATTGAGTTGATGGAAGGAATGGTAGATTATGCTGCTAATCTAGTTCAACCGATTTTAAAAGAGTTTCAAATACATGATGGTTGGGATGATTTACGAACATATGTTAATCAAATAATTACCCTTCCTAGTGGTGCTGTTGTAGAGCCAAAACCAGATTCATTTTTGGTAGAAATACAGCGATATCAAGCTGCAAAAATTAACGGAAGGGGTAGAGAAAATGTTTGTGCATTATCAAGTTCTGCTTATACTGTAAAAGAGCAAATGGAATCCGCTACTTTATTTGCTCCTCAAGTTTATAGCAATCGCCAAATATTATTTAATGCTCAAGCAGCAAAACGTCAAATTTGTTCGATATGGTTAATTGAAATCATGTTGAGACAAATTTTGATGAGCAAAACTAATGCTACAGGAGGTGATTTTGAAAGTCGCAAGTTTCGCTATCTTTATCTTTATCCAACTTACTTCTTTACTCCAGAAACTAACAAGTTTTTGCAAATTGCTTATAATTATATATCTCAAACTAGATTCAATAAAGAATTACGTCAGCATTTTATATCAAAACAGCAAATAGCAAATTTTGATATAGATAATTATCAACAGGTAGATGATTTATTGATTAAACCAAATATTGAATCGGAAAATGATTCTACCTTCAAAATTAGCTATCCAGACGATGAAACTTTGACTTTCTTCTTTATGGGGATACCACCAGGAAGAGATGCTACAGATACGGAATCATGGGTAATGCCATCATGGTTAGCATTTATAATACCTTTAGTGATGGATGTTAAGGTAGTAGCTTCAGAATCTCCAGTACCACCATTTATTAGCGGTGCGGATTTTGAAAAAACTGTTGTCTTAGATGGAGAACATCAAGCAATTCGTTCGCTTATTAAAGATGATAATTATCGCTTAGATAGCATTTTACCAAGAGATTTACGCAAGTTTTCACCATTGAATGCATTAACTGCTGCTTATTGTATTCACCTGGAAGCAAACCGTAAAAAAGATGGGAATCCAGACTGGGGTAAACTAACAGATTTAGCTAGAGATTTAGAAACGGATTCTCTATATGTCTTTCATTACTTGACTAAATGGTTGAGGAAGCAAGACAAAATTGATATCGTACCAATTGCCAAGATTAAACTTTATTTTGAGCTTTATAAATATTTTGAACCGGAGGAAAAATCAGTGAATGAATTACGAGAGTTAACCAGACTTTATCGTTGCTTTTATCGTGCTAAAAAACGATATGCAAAAGCTAATGCAATTCTCAAACCAATTGATGAAGTAGCTGATGTAATTTTAAAAGTCGATAAAGCTTTAATTACTAAAAATGAGCAGACAGATAAGGACGTGTTAACAGATATTGTAGCTTCACGTTTAGCAAAATTAATGAATAATGTTCGACGTAGAACTGCAGAAGGAAAACCAACTCTAACTTTTGTAGATGGAAAGTGGAAACCTGCTCTAACTCCTGAAGAAGAAAGACAAGCAATTTATGAATATACTAAATACTTTGTCGAGGTAATCTTTGATGGGAAATTTAAGTGCGATCGCGCTCGTTTAGCAGGTACGCAATTAAACTTGATTCGCGATACTTGTGAATATATTTATCGTCTCGAAGATGATAAGGAATTTCAAGAATATAAACAGGAACAACCGGAAGAAATTCCAGAAATCGATGATAGTCAAGCTGCTTAAGTAACCGAAAAAATAATTGAATTATAAGGAGTAAAAAAATGCAATTTCTGAATACAGTTGATGAAAAATTCTTCCATCAACAAATCCCCGCAAAACCAATGGGTAAATACGCTCACTTTATTACAATCCGTATCACCGAATCTTATCCCCTGTTTCAAACCGATGGTGAATTAAATAAAGCTAGAGTACGTGCTGGAATTAATAATTCAGAACCTATCAGTCGTTTAGCAATGTTTAAACGCAAACAGTCTACACCAGAACGTTTAACGGGGAGAGAATTGCTGCGTAATTATCAAATTGGTGAATGGGAAAAGTGCGATTACAATGTAGAATTTAGTAAAACTACACCAGATTGTATTCTTTATGGTTTTGCTATTGGTGATGCTGGTTCTGAAAAATCCAAAGTTGTAGTTGACACTGCTTATTCAATTACACCTTTTGATGATTCTCATCTCAACTTTACCCTCAACGCACCTTATGAAAATGGTACAATGAGCCGTAATGGGGAAGTTACGAATAGAATTAACAGTCAAGACCATATTCTACCCCAAGTCTTTTTCCCCAGCATAGTGACTCTAAAAGACCCAACAGAAGCAGGATTTCTCTACATATTAAATAATATCCTCAGAACCCGTCATTATGGCGCACAAACAACTAGAACTGGAAGAGTTCGCAATCAAATCATTGGGGTGATTTTCGCTGATGGGGAAATAGTTAGTAACTTACGCTGGACGCAGAAAATTTATGACTTAATGAACCATCAAGGTAAAATTAATCCTCCAGATCCTTTGAATGAAGATGATGTCAAAGAAGCTGGAATCAAAGCAATTAATGAACTAATATCCGAAGAATTTATTACCCATTCCAATTTTATTGGAGGTAATTTTAATCCTCTTTTAGCTGAAGTTAAATCTATTACTAGCAATGAAAATAAATTAAATGAATTGTTGACTAAAGCCAACCTGGAATCAACAACTTACGCACAGCAATATATTTCTAAAAAATCAGAAACGAACAACTCTGGAAGAAGAAATAGCAGAGGTAAAAAACCAGCCACAGCAGCAGAATAGAAGCAATGACAATAATTTACTGTTGCAAAATAGAACTGCACGATAACCTATATCATGCAACCCGCGAAATCGGCAGACTCTACGAAACCGAACCAGTAATCCACAATTACGCATTGTGTTACGCATTAGGTTTAGTAGATAGCGAAATTTACGCCACCACCGTCCCTGAAGAACATTCTTATCGCTACTTTTGTTCGGAACAAGTTCCCAAATATGAGGAACACTTAACACCCTTAAACCAACAAGGAATCTATATTACACCAGCGCGATCGCTTAATCATACATCTGTCTTAAATACGTGGAAGTATGCAAATAATAACTATCATGTAGAAATGCAGAAAACTCAAAAGAATATTCCTAGTTTTGGGAGAGCAAAAGAAATTGCACCGGAAAGTCAATTTGAGTTCTTTATCATTTCCCAAAAGGATATCGAGTTAAATAATAATTCATTACACACAACTAAACTACCAAAATGGATACGTTTGGGTAAATGGATGAGTAAAGCAGAGGTAACAATTAAAAAGTTATCACAACCAAAAATTAAAACAGATTTATTTATCTGTACTTATCCTTTAAATCCTTTAGATGTCATGTTTAGTAATCAGGTAATTAGTTACGATGTAATTAATATGCCTCCAGTTAGTTTAATTCAAAATGTACGGATGCAAGGAAAGTACTACTATTTTGAAGATATCAAAAATATAAAATTACCAGTACATATGTCATATCGTTTCCGCAAGTAACTATTTCCCAATGAACTCCCAATGAAGTCTAGAGGTATAATTATTAATAATGTAGGTATTCCTTCTATCAAATAATTAAACCCTCTGAATAGATGGGTTAGCGTAACCCATCCTAAATTTACAGGTTCAATTTATTTTCTATCTCTTTATCCATCTTCTGATGGGTTACGCTAACCCATCCTACATTTAATTAAATCCTCCTACTTAGCTATTTCCCAAAACCAGAATTACGCTTTCTAGTTTTAACAGATTTCTTCGCTAGTAATTCACCACTAAATCCAGACTTATGCTCTAAAAATAACTTCTGAGTACGCTGACGTTGATATTCTTTTAATTCTGATGCAAGGGGATGACTAGAATCAATTTTTAAATGGGTAATGGAAACACAATAAGCTTTTTTCTCATTATCTTGAGATACTAAAGAACACAAAATTCCACCTTCATCACCACTGTAAAAAACAGAGTCTACCTGGTATTCTTTATCGGGATTTATAATTTCTCCTTCTTCCTTTAACATCCGCAAAAATTGCTTTCCAGGACTTACTTTCATTGGTAAGCTAGCTTTTAATTTCTCAGTTAGTTCACTAGCTTGGTTATAGTTATCTATTTTCATAAGTTTTTCTCCTAAATTTTGCCTCTGGTGAGGTTGTTCATTTAGTTTTTTTAAACCATGCCCCATAGCTTAATCCTCAACCTCACTCCCCAGTCAACTATCTACCCACAATTCTTAACAGGGAGACATTTACACGCTTTATTCCTCACCCTTGTAAGTTCTGTCGATGCCAAATTAGGAACCTATTTACACGACTCTAAAGCCGATAAAGCTTTTACGCTATCCCCGTTACAAATTAGCAAAAAACATTCTTCCATTCACGAAGGTAATAAACGGGGAAGTATATTGCAATCCCAACATCAGGAATCAATTTCTCCTGGTACTCCTTGTTGGTGGAGGGTGTCCCTCCTTGATGACAAGTTGTTTAGTCAATTAACTCCGTTATGGTTAAATCTCAATCCCCAACAACCTTGGCATTTAGGCTCTGCTGATTTATATATTACCAGCATTCAGGGTACTCCCCAATCTACTCAACCCTGGGCTAATGCTTGTACCTATACCCAACTATACGAACAAGCAAGCGACTCCGAGGGGATTATTTCCCTCAATTTTGCAACTCCTACCGCTTGGAGACAGGGAAAATACGATACTACACTTCCGACCAGGGAATCTGTTTTTAAATCTTTGCTTTCTCGTTGGAATAAATATAGCAATATTGAGTTTGAAAATTTAAATATTGATTGCATTTTTCCTAGCTTTATTAACATTCATACCGAAATAGTTCCCGATTCTCGTAGCAAATTTATCGGTATTGTCGGTGAGGTTAGCTATCGAATTATGGGTGATGTTAAAGCAATTCAAATTAAACAAATAAATGCTTTAGCTGACTTTGCTTTATATTCCGGAATTGGCAGAAAAACCACAATGGGAATGGGAATGGGGAGGAGAGTTAGGAGTTAGGGAAGAGGAGACGAGGGGATAAGGAGAAAAATTTGTCCAACTAAAAATCATAAATATACATCTCTCCTTTATAAGTTTGTAGGTTGGGTTGAGGAACGAAACCCAACAGCTAGAAATTTTTTCAATAAAATATACCCCTCTCCTTGATAAGGAGAGGGGAAGGGGTGAGGTTTTTCAAAATTTAACTATACTCAAAAAAAATGAACAACAAAGATTACATAACTATTGCTTCTTTAAATCAATTTTCATACTGTCCACATCGCTGCTGGAGAATGTTTTGTTTGGGAGAATTCGCGGATAATCAATACACCATCGAAGGAACAAGTTTACACGAACGAGTTCATACTGTTGGTGATAAAAATCGAGAAGAAACTTGGCAGGTTCGCGCTATTTGGTTGAAGTCGGAAAAATATCAATTAATTGGAAAATCAGATTTAATTGAATTAGAAAATGGTGAATGGTACCCGGTGGAATATAAGCGAGGAAAAAAGGGTGAATGGGATAATGATGAATTACAAGTTTGCGCTCAAGCTTTATGTTTGGAAGAAATGACGGGTAAAAAGATTACTACCGGCTATGTTTATTATGCTCAAACTCATCAGCGTCAATTAATAGAAATAAATCAAGATTTAAGAAAGGAAACTATTACTACTATTAATGATGTTACGAAGTTGTTGGAAACCGGAAAAATGCCACCAGCTATTTATAGTCAACGTTGTAAAGGATGCAGTTTTTATTCACAATGTTTACCCAAAGCTGTTGATAAAGTAAAGCGATATCAGGAAGCAAATTAGGCAGGGGATAGAGTTTGGCAACGGATGATGTTTGGAACGGATGGATTTATTTTTTATTTGATGAAAATTCTGATATATTTTTCTACCCTCTCTACCCCCTCTCTTCTATCTTTTTGTAATTAATAATTAATAATTGAGGATTAAAAATGAGTACTGTTTACGTTACACAAGATGATGCTTTTATCGGTAAAGTTGACGAACGTCTTACCGTTAAATTTGAAAAAAAGAATATTTTAGATGTGCCTTTAATTAAGGTGAAAGGTTTAGTTATTATGGGACGTGCAAGTATTTCACCAGCAGCCATTAGCGAACTTTTGCAAAATAAAATTTCCCTCTCTTTTTTAAATACATACGGTAAATATATCGCTTGTCTGGAACCGGATATGGGAAAAAATATATATCTTAGAAACGCTCAATGGAAAGTCGCAGGAGAATCACCTCAAGCAATTCATTTAACTAAAGCTTTTGTTAGAGGTAAACTTAAAAATTATCGCTACAGCTTACTCAAATCTCAACGAATGCGTTCGGAAATTGATTTTACTAACGGTCTCAATCAACTACAAACCACAATCAAATATTTAGAAACAGCTACCACAATTGATTCTATTCGGGGTTACGAAGGTGCTGGGAGCGCTGCATATTTCGGTTGTTTTGATAAACTGATTCGGAACGAAAATTTTAAGTTTGAAATTCGCAATCGTCGTCCACCACTCGACCCCGTAAACTCTCTGTTAAGTTTGGGATATTCTTTATTACGTCACGATATCCAAAGTGCAATTAACATCGTTGGTTTTGACCCTTATTTGGGATATTTACATACTCAACGTTATGGAAGACCATCTTTAGCGCTGGATTTAATGGAAGAATTTCGTCCTTTGATAGTTGATTCAGTTGTTTTAAATGCAATAAACCGCCGCATTTTAACACCGCAAGATTTTATGACAGAACCAATTAGTAATGCAGTTTCTCTCACAAAAGAAGCATTACAAAAATTCTTACGAATGTATCAGGAAAAGAAATTATCCAAAATCACCCACCCCGTAATGAAAAAGAAATATACATATCAAGAGGTTTTTGAAATCCAAACCCGTTTATTAGCCAAATATCTCAACGAACAAATTGATAAATATCCACCGTTGGTGATGAAGTAAGGAAAAGATTTAAAAGTTAGGAGTTAGGAGTTAGGAGTAGTAAGTAATAAGTATGAGACTTTCCCTCACTACCTCATTCTCTCACTCCCTCACTCTTTTCTTCCCTCTCTTCCCCCTCTCCTCACTCATAAAATGTTTGTTGTCATCTCTTACGATATTCCTGAAGATAAACGTCGTACTAAAATCCATAAAGTTCTCAAATCTTACGGACAATGGATGCAGTATTCCGTGTTTGAATGCGAACTTACCAAAACTCAGTATGCAAAATTGCGATCGCGCTTATCAAAGTTGATTAAACCCGACGAAGACAGCATTCGTTTTTACTTCCTCTGTGCTTGCTGTCAAGGTAAAATAGAACGTATTGGTGGTGAAATGCCGATTGATACTACAGTGTTTTTTGCTTGATGACGGTGCAAGGGGTAGGGTGTTTGAAAACAACAGAGGTTTTTTGAGGTTGCGATCGCTGTCCCGCTTGCATTTGAGCATTTTTAGAATAATTAGAGGTTTGCACTATTCCTGAAAATCTTGCTATAAGTAAGTTTCAGCTTTATTTATTTTTTCACCCTTGACACTTGAGTCTCTCGAATAGTACTTTATTTACAGGTTTGCACTTTTGTACCTTGAAAACTAAATATAGCAAAGCTTCTGTAACGAGCTGTTGAAACTTTTAATAATCCCTATTAGGGATTGAAACCGCATAATTGAACCCTTTTTACTTATTTTGCAAGCGTTGAAACTTTTAATAATCCCTATTAGGGATTGAAACGTGATGCTGCCAAACCAAAGGCTGGTAGCAATACCGGTTGAAACTTTTAATAATCCCTATTAGGGATTGAAACTGGTGATGGCTGTAGCACCCGCTTGCTATGAATATAGTTGAAACTTTTAATAATCCCTATTAGGGATTGAAACCTGGTGTAGCAACTTCTGCTTCTATTGGAGCAATTGTTGAAACTTTTAATAATCCCTATTAGGGATTGAAACTTATAATTTCAAATTACAAGTCAGGACAGTAGAAAGTTGAAACTTTTAATAATCCCTATTAGGGATTGAAACTGGAGCTTGTATAACTAAGGTTATAGCGCCTTCACGTTGAAACTTTTAATAATCCCTATTAGGGATTGAAACGTGAATATTTTTTCTAAACGCTATACTAAAACCTGTTGAAACTTTTAATAATCCCTATTAGGGATTGAAACTTTACTTTTTTCTATTAACTCATATCTCCCTAACGTTGAAACTTTTAATAATCCCTATTAGGGATTGAAACTTTTTACTTATTGGATGTTTGGGGCAGATGCTCTTGTTGAAACTTTTAATAATCCCTATTAGGGATTGAAACAAGATTTTGTAGAAAGATAATTATAAAAACACATGTTGAAACTTTTAATAATCCCTATTAGGGATTGAAACGGTAAACCGTAAGGATTGCAGGATTGATTATTTGGGTTGAAACTTTTAATAATCCCTATTAGGGATTGAAACAAGCAATGCTACAAGAATTGTTTTGACCCCAGAAACCAAGCAGCCTTTGGTGCCCAACTTGGGATTGAAACAAGCAATGCTACAAGAATTGTTTTGACCCACTATGGAGAGTTGAAACCAAAACATAAAGTTATGTGCCAATATCTGTATTGGCACATAGTTAAATTAAAATTAGAATTAATCCTTGATAGGGATTGAAACTAATCCATACTTAGGTTAGTTTATTAGAGATGCATTTATTACCTTCATCTACAAAATAATCTAGTCAGATTTAAGTACAATTATCAAGATAAATTATCAGGTCAAAGATTGCTTTTGGATTTTTATTTGAGCAGGGTACAGGTTAACTTCTTCAGGAAAAAGGATAATATAGAGGTTTTCACTTGAGGTTTGCTCCTTTCTTTTGTGGAAAAGGCATTGGGTTTAAGTCTCGTATTAAACTCAGCAACAAAGCGCTATATTAATTCTTGAGAAAACAGTATATTTGTATTTGTATTTGCCAGTGTATTCTACCGATTGATGTAATTCACATTGGGAAATATGACGATTATTACAGTTTCTAGCACCGCAGACAGTGGAGAAAAAACTCTTAGAGAAGCTATCTTAAAGGCAAAATCTGGCGATACTATTCGCTTTAATTCGGCTCTTGCGAACAAGACAATTCGGTTAAATAAACAACTTGTCGTCGATAAAAGTCTAACTATCGATGGGTCTGATGCACCTAACTTAACTATTAGTGGTGAGAGAAAAACCCGGATTTTACGTGTTGACTATAAATACTCGGACTTGGTGCTGCGAAATCTGACCTTTGCAAATGGTAGAGCGGTTGATAATAACCCGGACAAGAGCCAGCGAGGTGGAGCGATTGAACTCGTTGATTCTAATAATTTGGTGGTAGAGAATTCCCGCTTCATAAATAATACTGGGGAACGAAGTGGTGCAATTTTTGTTGGTTATGGTTCTAAAGCTAAGGTTCGGAACAGTCTTTTTGATGGAAATGATGGTTCTGTAGCAAATGATGGTTTCAGTGCAGGTGCTATTTCTACATATGGAGGTGGAGAGGGAGCAACGGTTGTTAATAGTAATGGAGAACGTAATGTCGGTGGAGATGCTTCTCTAGATATTCGCGATACGACTTTTACTAATAATAAGGGGACTTTTGGTGCGGTCTATACCTTGTTGGGTGAATTGAAGGTTGAAGATTCGGTTTTTAAAAACAATGAGGGTATGAATGGAGGTGGAGCCATTTTTACCGATGGAGCTAATGGTAGTGAGAAACAGGATAACCTGGGAGGGACGACTTTAATTCGCAATATCCTTGCTGATGGTAATATAAGTCGTGGAGACTATGGTGGAGCTTTGTTTCTCAGTGGATACTCGGGGGACAAGATTATTGTTGAAAACAGCAAAATCATTAATAATCAAGCTCCTAGAGGTGGTGGTTTAGCTGTTCAATCCTACCGAGATGAAGAAAATCCTGCTTCATTAGTGATTCGTAATTCTACTATCGCTAATAATAAGTCCACGTCTCAAGGGGGTGGTTTGTGGTCGGATGCTAAAGGTGGAGTCAAGATTGAAAATTCGACCTTCTTTGGTAATCAAGTCACCAATTCTAAGGGAAATGGACAAATCGGTGGAGCGATTGTTCTGAATAATCAAACTGAAGCTAAATCTACTATTACCAACACGAAGTTTATTAATAACTACGCTGATGTGCAATCGGGAAATATTTGGGTTTCTAGTAAGAATCGGGGTGAAAATTTAACCATTAGAAATTCCCAGTTTGCAGGAAATCGATCCGGTAATAAGAAATTGGAGAACACGGTTAATTTCCAGGTCACTGATGGTGGTAGAAACGTCGTTCAAAATACCAACGATACAGATGAAGCGATCGCGGGAGCAAAATTGGTTGAGGATTTACAAATCGATCCTGTACCTGTAGATAGCGGTAAGGATCTGAAGGATCTAGGTTATCAACCACCTGTAAAAACAGTAGTCTCCCCCCAATCTCAGCCAATTTCTCCAGCTAGTCCCCCAACTCCCAGCAATCCTAAACCCGATCCAGCTCCTAAATCAATCAAAAATAATCTATTACGTTATGAAGCTGAGGAACTTAACCTTAATGGTTATCAAGTTGAAACCATAAAAGGTTCCGGAGCTTCTGGTGGTAAACATATCTCCCTGAAAGGAACTGGTCAGGATAAAGGTTTTGCGACAGGGAAATTTACGGGTAAAACAGGGAAGTATCAGGTAAAAGTTGGCTACTACGATGAGAACGACGGTCAATCTCAAGCTAAAATCACCGTTGGGGAAGAAACTACAAGCTTTACTTTTGACCGAGATTTCCCCGATAGTTGGGTAAAACCTACATCTAAAACTAGTCGTGTCGCTATCAAGGAAGTACAGTTAAAATCTGGTGACACCTTTAAAATCGAAGGAAATAGTGACAAAGGTGAATTCGCTCGCTTTGATTATGTTGAATTCTCTCCTGTTAAAGATACTAAACCTAGTAAAGATGTAGTTAATAAGGGAGTTGTAGACCTTCGTAACGTTGATTTAGATGGGAATGGTAAAACTGACAAAAAAGTCTCCCTGACATTGGATGACATTGATACTAAAGTATCCAATAATAATTCCGGAGGTTTATCGGGAAATTCTTCAAGAGGTTTCTACCAAGTCTTAGATACGAAAGGTACCGTGGTTGATACACTCACCAATGAGCGAATTAAACCAGGGGAAGAAGGATATGAAACAGCAGCACTCAGTCAACGCATTAGTAAACTAGAATTTGATACAAATGATGCTAGTTTAAACACACAAGTGGATGGGGGAATACTTTTAGCGCCATACTTGATAAGTAATGGTAGCGTAGAAGAATTCATCGATAAAAACCCAGATAATAGTGTGGATAAGAGTGGATTAAACGCTTACTTTCCTTTTGGAAAAGCTAATCCTGATGGACAAACACACTTTAAATCCTCAGAAAACAGCTTTGGTTTTGAAAATTTACATAATGGGGGTACAACAGATTTTCAAGACTTGACTTTCGAGGTTCAGGTCAGAAGACCATAATTTTTAGCTTTCTCTGCTTTCATCTCACCGCTTACACGTAATGAAGCTGTGAGATGAAAGCAGATTCAAGGTCTATATTACATTACAATCAAATATGTAGGTGTAATCCAATTAAATGCGTAAATGCACCCTAGTAGTCTGTCAAATTTATTTTGATGGATTATAAAAATCTAGAAGTTTTGTATTTTATAGCTTTTGGTAAATTTATATCCGTCATTTAGTTCTTAAGAGACTACTAGGCTGTTGACTCTGTAGGTTTTTGGAAAATAAAATTTCATATTTTATGTGTATTTCTAAAAGAGCTACACTCAAAGGTTTCTGATTAACTGGTAAACCTACTTCTAACAGTCTCTAAGCCCATGATGAGAGTCGAACTCATGACCTCACCCTTACCAAGGGTGTGCTCTACCACTGAGCTACATGGGCGAAAAATAGAACTCAAACTCTACTAAAAACTCAAAAATGAATATAGTAGAATGGGCCGAGCTGGATTTGAACCAGCGTAGGCAAAGCCAGCGGATTTACAGTCCGCCTCCATTAACCACTCGGACACCGACCCATGTCTTTCACGATTACTAATCGTATCACAAGCTTTCATAAAATCCAACTAGTTTGAGGAAAAAATTTGGTAATTGGTGATGGGTAACGGAGGAAAGAATCGGCTATCATCTTTTTCCCCTGAATCTTTCCTCATCTCCAAGTCTCCCCATCTTCTAAATTTTATCCGTGGTAGTTATAACTTTTATTAACTAACTTAGTAATTCTCCAGTTTCTTGTAAGGAATGCAAGCGCTGGTAAATACCTTCATGATGTAGTAGTTCTTGGTGAGTACCTATTTCGGCAATTTTACCTCGATCTAGTACCACGATTTTATCTGCTTCCCGGACTGTGGAAAGACGGTGAGCTATGACAATAGTAGTGCAGGTTCCTTGTAATTCCCGCATTGCTAATTGGATCGAACGCTCTGACTCGTAGTCTAGACTGGATGTTGCTTCATCAAAAATCAATACGTCTGGTTTTACCAGTAATGCTCTTGCAATACCTCAGCGCTGTCTTTGTCCTCCAGATAATCTGACTCCACGTTCGCCCACGACTGTGTAGTAACCTTTATCTAACTGTGTGATAACTTCATCGAGTCGAGCAATTCTACAAGCTTCTTTTACTTCCTCAAAAGTTGCATCCGGTTTACCATATGTAAGATTATCTAAGACGGTACCGTTGAAAACATCTACTTCTTGGTGAACGATTGCTAATCTACGGCGATAATTCCCTACGTCTAAACTGCTAATATCTTCCCCATCTATGAGAATTTGACCTGATTGGGGTTTAAAATATCGAAATAGTAGTTTCACTAGGGTAGATTTACCAGAACCACTACGTCCTACTAATGCTACGGTTTGGTAAGGTTCAATTAGTAAGTTGATATCATGGAGTACTTGACGGTTTGCTTCATAACCAAAGCTAACGTGAGAAAGTTCGATTTTACCAGTAAACTGATATTGATTTGGTTGGGAAGTTTCTGTTCTTAAAAGTCCTACAGAATCTTTTCCTGATGGTTCTTTGAGAAACTCATGAAATCGCAACATGGAGCTGTAACGACGAGCAAATATTTCTGCCAAAATACTAATTGGCTCTAACTCGGCATAAGCCATACTGGATAAAGTGAGAGTCATAATAAAATGACCCAAAGTAATCTTTCCGTCTACAGTTGCAGCTAAAGTCAAACCAAGTACTATAAATACGCAAAATTGAATTAAGCTCCTTTGTATAGTACCTAGTTTGACATAACCTTTATGGATGCGATGCTCAACAATAGTTAATTCCCTTTGCAAACGTCTATTTTGTCGCTTTAGTTCTTTAGCTTCTGTTGCAAATGCCTTAACTGTTTTAATATTAGTAATTAACTCGGAAGTACGACTTTCTGTATTTTCACCGTATTTATCCAATTTAGCTTCATGCCAAATTAGCTTTTGCAGATTCCTTAAAGTTAAGCCAAGGATAATTACAAAAGAAATGAGGAATAAAATAGCAATCCGCCATTCTACGAAACAGATAAATACAAAAATACCCAATACCCGAAATAATTTTGGAATTAACTGTCCAGCAATTTCTGGATAAGTCCAGGTATGGTTTGTTATTCCCTTTGCAACTCTTGCGGCAATACGTCCGGGGTTGTTTTGATCGTAAAATTCTAGGGGTAATGTCAAAATTTTAGCGATCGCGTTTTCATTTTGATCGCGACGTGCTTTTAAAGCAATGTCCCAATGAAACCAACTAGTTAACCACGGTTGTGTTGGCGCTCTGACTACGGTAACAATGAAAATTAAACTTAAGAGCACCCCCAAAGTTAAAATTTTACTCGGCTCGGAATTAATAAAATTAGCGATCGCACTCACAAGATTTGTCAAGGGTCTATCTATTCTTTGACCCGACAAAATATTTAAAATCTGTCCAATCGCATAAGGTACTAGTAAATCAAAAATTTCGTAGATACTAGAAGCTATAATACTTAATATACTTAGCTTCCAATAAGGACGAAAGTAGTTGAGAATATCTTTAAAATTTGCCATGATGCACCTAATCTCAGAGTGCAAATTTATATTTACACAATTCACACAGTCTTCATACTACAATAATACAATGTAGTAGCATTTAAAAATAAGGATAAATTTGCCACATATATAAAGAAATCACTCTAAAGGAATAGAAGACTAAAATTCCTATACATTTTTTGGTAAATACCAAAAGTCTTCATATATCAAGACTATGAGATGTGTAAGTTAGAAGTTAAGCTTTACCCTTCAATTTTTGCAAAAGAACTAAATTCCAAACGATAACGATACAAAGCAACAGGATGGGAAGCAGCTTTAAAATAATTTGGATCTTGGGGTGATAAATAAACTGCTGTTACTTGATTTGCTTCTATAGCTGGTTTGCTTGTTGAGAGTTTGTGATATTGAGTAGTTGACTCTACAGAGTTAAAATAAGGTCTGCGATCGCCTGTGAAAAATTGCTGAAAAACCTCACAAGTGGTAAATATATCTTTTCCACCAACCTCTGTAGAGCGAGCTTTGACTAAAGATACAAGTTGGCGATCGCAAACTGTACCAAAGTCACATTTCCCACGCAAGAAAGTAATCTGTCGATTGGGTGAGTCTGGATCTACTTTTACCGAAATTACAGCTTTTTCACCTAAATAAGCACGCGCTAAACTCAAACCGTTAAAAGCTCTATCTGCAACTATAGATGATGATGTATTGTTGTGGGAAAAGATATTGGTTAATTTGGGAAAAATAAAAGAATTTGTATTTTTAGGAGTAATAGTTTTTGAGGTCAGAGTTTTTTCTGGTACGAACTTAACCCGAAAAATTACGGGTTGATTCAAATATTGATGATTACCTTCAAACCCCGGTGTGATAATATCTGGTGCTAAAGGTGCTACTAAATCTATTAGGGTACTTTTCACATTCCATTCACCCATCATCCACTCTGGATAAAATAAGTCACCTTGTGGTTTCTGCACAGATTTTATTCTTTCCCATTGTGGATATTCAGCTAGTCTTTGAGCTAATTCTCCAGCTTCCGCTTCTCTAGGGAAGCAAAAAATACACAATAATATTAAGATTAGCCAAATCTTTCTCATATTCACAACCGAAGCTATTTACATCTGTTTTAGCTTTATCATCAAATTACGTTATTACAAATAAACTTATACTTCCATAAGACTTAATTTACACTCCTTACACCTTATAAGGTAAGGAATTCTAACGAATTTACCCTCCTCTAACGGGTACGCTACAAAAAAATTACGTGTATAGGGACAGCTAACACTAAGCATTGTAAAGTTTATATACCCTATAGGAAGAAAGGGGTTTGTATAGATACTATTTTATATTTTTGTAAACTCAATATTAAGTTTTGT
>JBCCDM010000022.1:0-26452 GCA_039030795.1 Cyanobacteria bacterium P01_A01_bin.84 | reverse complement strand
AATCTTTTTATTTCAGTATTATCCACAATGCCAGTCTATTTTTTGCTATATATATCACTGTACTTACTAGGTTATTTTAACTATGTGACAATTTTATGACTAAACTATTATTTTTACCTGAAAGAAACAGTGAATAAGTGGGAATAATAATTTAAAGACGAAGATGCAGCTTTTTCTTTCATAAGAAATTTTGATTAATTTTTTAGTAAAAATTTCTCAATAATATTTTATAGGTATCTTCTACAAACTGCATTTAAGATAGGGTAATTGACATGAGTCCAATGACAAAAGAAGAAGTGCGCGATCGCTTAGGGAATATAGACCAGATTCGCGATATTATTTTTGGGGCACATTTAAGAGACTACGAAGATAAATTTAATAAAATGGAATCTAGCATCTCTCTACTACAGCAAGAGATGCGCACAAATTTAGAACAACTCAAAGCTAGCGTTACAATGGAGATCAAAGCAGAGATTGAGTCTTTGGATAAAAAGCTCAGGTCTTTGAGCATTACTACTCAGGAAGAAGCTTTTGAGTTAAGACAGCAAGCAGATAGAATGAATCGGAAGTTTTCTAGCAGTCTGCAATCTCTTGATGATGCCATAGATGAGCAAACTAACTCGATTCGAGATGAGTTTACTCAAACAAAAACCCAATTAGAAGGAGATATGAATGCTTTACGAGATGTGGTCTTGGAGGAATTAGAAAGAAGATTTTCTCAGTTAAAGCAAAACAAAGTTTCTAAGGATGATATGGCTGAAACATTATTTGCTTTGGGAATGAGGCTAAAAGGTGCCGAGTTTATTCCTATGCTTCATGAAGCAAGTTGTAATGATAATAGCGACGAAGCACCTTTAATGTATCTGAATGGTAGAGCTAAAAAAACTTTAGGAACTTTATCTCACACAAATGGTTCTGCTGGAGATAATTCTTAGGCAGAACTATATTTTAATTAGTTAGATGCAGGCTGAAGCTAAGTACTTTTCTTGGCAAGGTCTGCACTTTGCTTATAAAATTACGACGGAATATTTTATATTTGTAACTATTTATAAATTTTTTAGTGCGTAAGTTCTGATTAATTTAATAGCTAAACTTAATCATATGAAGAAAGCGGAAGATTCTGTGGTTTTAAACAATCTCATAGATGTATTAATGGATATGGAGATTATTGATTCTAATGAGTCAAAATCTTCTGAGCCTATAGTTGTACCTTCTTCTGCTGTACAAACAGTTGATAATTCAGAGTTGCCCAAACAGATTTTCAAAACAAAAGAACAAACAGATCCAATACCCCTAAAAATTTCCGAGTTTAAATTATCAGAGATAGATTTAGAAACTAACACTATTATTGATTTAGAGAACCCATGTAAATCAGAATTACCTTTTAAATCGCTATCAGCAAGCGATGAAAATTCTTATAATCAAAATCCTGCTCGTGGTTTAGAAGGAAAGTGTACTAATCTCAAACAATTAGATTCTTCAAAAGAAAAAATAGCTGCTTTTCAAAAATTACAGGATATTTTAGTTGGTTCAGAACTTACACAATTAAATAACTTAATCACATATGTTAAAGATAGTATTGACAAATTAGAAAGCCAAATATACGATTCCGAAAAATTAATTAATTTGCTCCTACCTACTATTCATGAGCTTCTAAGACGAAATATTGCTGAATCTAAAGAAGAATTGGTAGAAGTAATTTTGCCACTTGTAGACCGTGCCATTGAAGCTCGGGTTGAGCAAGATAAGGATGTTATGGGTTCTATTTTAGCTGCTGCCATCCCTTCAGCAATTTCTAAACAAGTCAATATAAATGCTGAGGAAATAGCAGATGCGATCGCACCGACAATCGGTAAAGCGATGAAAAAACAGGTTGATATAGAACAAGATGCGGTTGTGGATGCTCTTTATCCCATCATTGGTAATACGATTGTTAAATATATGGGAGAAACTATTGAAGCGATTAATAATAAGATAGAAGATACTTTAAGTATAGAAGGTATCCAACGCAAAATTAGTGCAAGATTGCAAGGAGTTTCGGAGGCAGAATTAATTGTTAAGGAGTCTGTCTTCTTTAAGGTACAAGCAATTTTTCTTATTCACAAATCATCCGGTTTGATTATTGCAGATGTTCAACCACAAGATGCGGAACATTTAGAATCCGAAATGATCGCAGGGATGTTAACAGCTATTCGCAGCTTTGCGAATGATTGCATACATCAGTCTGGTATGGTCGCAGAGTTAGATGCTATCGATTATGGTACATCTAAAATAGTTCTAGAAGTGGCGGGATATTGTTATTTGGCTATTATTACTCAGGGGGAACCTTCACCAGCATTTATTAAAAGAATGCGACACACTCTTACCCAAATTGTGAAGAGTCACGATCGGTTCATAAACAAATTTGACGGAGACCCAGATACAGTTCCCCTTGAAATTAATCAACTTTTAGCAACTCTAACAAATAGTAATATCCAAGATAAAAAAGCCAAGGGTGGTGTTTCACCCTTGATATTACTAGTTTCTGTAGTGTTTGGAGCTATTGCTATTCCTTGGGGAATTTGGCAATATTACAGTAGTTTTCTTTACTCAATAGAAACAAAAAGTTTGGGAGTTCTAGCTCAAGTACCAGAATTAGCCGTTTACCGTCTGAATACTAAGATCGAAAATAATCAAATAAAGTTAACTGGGAAACTTCCAAATCAGCTACTACGTAGTAAAGCTGAAAAGATTGTTCAAACAAATTTTCCAGAATGGTCAATCAATAATCAAATTTTGGCTGTAGAAGTACCAGCAGATCCCATATTAACAGCAGCAGAAGTAAAACGAGTTACCAAGGTTTTAAATCAGGTAGAAGGAACAAATATTTCTACCCAGTTTCTAGATCGTAGGGTGATTATTGACGGTAGCATCATTGAAAATACAAGCAGTCAGAATATAGTCACAGCATTTGAGCAAATTCCTGGAGTGAAAACAGTTTCTAGTACTTTACAAATTACAGGACTATCAATTGATACAAGATTATACTTTCAGCATAATTCCATAAAATTCTTAGACTCAGATTCCAATAATCAGGTCGAGGAAGTCTTAAAATTTCTTAACAAATATCCGAAGATGAAAATAAAAATAGTTGGCTATAGCTATTCTGAAAATATTGGCTTAATCGCTCAGCAACTGGCGCTAAAACGAGCTAAAACTGTACAAAGATTATTAATTAGTCGTGGGATCGTCCCATCCAGAATACAGGTATCAAAAAGTACAAGATTACCTCCAGGAATTGAAAAAAATCAATCTGCTTGGTTAAAGCGCTGTGTAACTTTTGAAGTCGTGAAGTAGTTTTAACTTGAACAGGACTTACGCAACGAAGATTTGTCATTGCGACCGGAACATAGTGCAGGGAAGCAATCGCGGAAACTCTGCGATTACGTCGCTATCGCTCGTAATGACGGAGTTACGTTGCTTTTGCGTAAGTCCTGTTGAAATTAAAACTATAATTTATATTTTATTAGGACTTACGCATTGTACAAAATTACTATTCTGAAACAACGTATTTACGTTGTTTCAGGCTATTGTCAATCATCCTATGATTAAAGCGAAGGCATAAAAAATATCGAATAATTGATGTTTAATGGCTAAAATACATACTTCACATTTTCATCATGTTGTCAATGCGTAAGTTCTATTTATATAAATTGTTGCAAATTAAGTTAATACTTGAAGCTAGAAGGTTTATATTAGCTATTAACTCCTAATTCTTAGCTAAGAGGTAAAAAGTAAAAAACCGAAAGCCAAAAGTCAAGAGGCACAGCAATATATTATACTTGTCAAGTTTACTTTAATTACTTTCTGCGATCGCTACTAACTATGTCTACAGTATCTAAAAAAATTTGCTTGGTGGGTGACTTCGGAGTTGGTAAGACTAGTTTAATTCGTAGATTTGTGGATAGACAATTCAGCGATAAGTACCTTTCTACAGTGGGAGTGAAAATATCTCGTAAATCTGTAGAAGTATCAACTACAGAATTTCAAACTGACAAACAAGTTCAATTGCTCATATGGGACATTGAAGGAAGTAATAAATTTAAAGCTATTTCTTCTAGTTATTTTCAGGGAGCAAGGGGAGCCATTATCGTTGCTGACGTTACTCGTCAGGAAACTTTAGAAAATGTGCAAGAGCATATTCAGAGCTTTTCGAGAGTTAATCCCCAGAGCAATATTATTATTGCTTTGAATAAATCAGACCTGATTGAAACAGAATACTTAGAAGAATTTAAAAAAAAATATCAATATAATGACAATACTTGCGTATTAGCAACATACATAACTTCGGCAAAAACAGGAAATAATGTAGATGATATATTTACTGTTTTAGCAAATTCTTTTTTTCAATAAAATGAGTGTTCTATTGGCGAATCTACTGTCTTTATGTAATCTAAAATATTTTATCATAGATAAATATTTTAGAATCCTCAAAGTATCTGATGAATCATTCCCAATAGTTAAGAATGCTGATGATATAAAAGTCGGTTGTGACCTGCGCTCAGCCTTTCCAGAACTAATAGGAATGGAAGAGATTATTCAAGAAATTTTAGATGGAAACAAAGATAAATTTGAATTCAAAGCGATCGCTCGTCCTCAAGTTGATTTATCCGATTTATATATCGATATAAAGATTGCTAAAAATATTGGCTTCCCTAACAGTTTAGATTCCCATTCAGAGCCAGATGGTCAGTTAATAGTGCTTTTAGAAGATGTTACAGAACGTATGCTTCTCGAACAATCTTTGGTACAGGGGGCAAATGAATCTAATCTTATACTGAAAACCTTAAGTGGATCTAAACAATATATTGATCAGATCATTAACTCAATGGCTGATGGTTTGTTAGTAACGACTCTGAGCGGGAAAATCCAGAAAGCTAACCCTACTGCTCAAAGGCTATTAGAATACTCTCAAGAAGAACTTATTGGTCAGCCAATTTCAGCAATTATTAAAGGTATTGAAAACTGGAAATGGCAAATAGAACTAAACCATGCATACGGGGATTTAGTAGATAATGACACTAAACATCTAACTAAAGAAATAGAAACAACTTGCTTAACCAAAAATGGTCATCAAGTTCCAATTGCATTTTCTTATTCTGAAGTAGAGACACAAGTAGAAAACTTTCAAGGCTATGTTTACATTTTGCGAGACATAACCGAACGCAAGCAAGCAGAACTAGCTAAACAAGAATTTTTGGCTATGATCAGCCATGAAATTCGTACCCCCATAGCTTCTGTAATTGGTATGGCTACTATACTAATGGAGATGGAATTAACTTCAGAACAGCAACAATTTGTAGATACTATTAATGCTAGTGGAAATACTTTATTAAATATAATTAACGATATTCTTGATTTCTCGAAAATTGAGGCAGGTAAATTAGAATTAGAAGCAGAATATTTTGATTTAGATTCCTGCATTAATAGTGTTTTGTCTATGCTTTCACCTCAAGCTCAAGAAAAGGGGTTAAAACTTTCTTTTGTTAGTTCGCCCGATATTCCTGAAGTGATTATAGGAGACATCACGCGACTTACGCAAATACTAATTAATTTAATTAATAATGCAATTAAATTTACCGAGACTGGAAAAGTAGAAATATCAATTGCGAGTTCTAAACTAAGAGAAAATGAAGACCAACAGCAAATCTACGAGCTTTTATTTACTGTTACAGATACAGGGATTGGAATTCCACACGATCGCTTAAATCGTTTATTCCAAGTTTTTTCTCAGGTTAACTCTTCTATCTCTCGTCAATTTGGAGGTACAGGTCTGGGTCTTGCTATTTGTAAGTTAATTTGCGAGTTGATGGGAGGAAGAATATGGGTTGAGAGTGAAGTTGGTGTGGGTACGACATTTTATTTTACAATCGTCGTCCCCGTTGAGGAAAGAAATATCTATGAGAATAATTCCGAGAACGCTTCTGAAAGTTTTCAAGAAGAAAATACTACTTGTAAAAATGATGCCATATGTGCTGATTATCCCTTAAATATACTGCTAGTGGATGATTATCCAGTCAATCAAAAGTTAATAACTATGATGTTGCAGCGTATGGGATACCAACCAGATATTGCTAGCAATGGTTTAGAAGCGATCGCAGCACTGGGTGATAAATCCTACGATATAGTGCTAATGGATATACAAATGCCAGAAATGGATGGATTAACTGCAACTCAACATATATGTAATAAATGGAATGCTGAAGCTCGTCCCCGTATTATTGCTCTGACAGCCAGCACAGCTTGGCTAGATAAAGAAAATTTTAATAATTTCGGTTTTGAATCTTATTTAATTAAACCATTTCATATAGAAGACTTGAAGCAGGTTTTGCTAAAAAACAAAAATTTGAGTAAGGATGTAGAAATTAACTCAGATATCTCAAAGATTACAGCTATTGAATCCAATATATTACAAGAGGTCAAAAAAATAGCTGAACTTAATCCATCAATTAATTCTGCTGAATTTATACTTGAGATTATAAACGAATATTTAAATGAATTACCTTTATTGTTAGAAGCTATTCAAGTAGCATTTGATGAAAATAGTATAGACGTGTTAAAAATTGTATCTCATAAGTTTTCTTCTTGTTGCGCAAATCTTGGGGCTAATAATTTAGTAAGTTTATGTCAAGAATTAGAAGTAATAATGATAGATGAAACTCTTGTGGGACTAAAAGATAAAATTAATCAAATTATACTTGAATATAAAAAAGTTCGGGCTATCTTAGTGCAAGAACGTCAAAAATATTTATCATATATTTGAATTTATAGACTATTATTCGGGAGAAGTCTTTTTATAATCCTTTTGATTACTGAAGAGGAGTTGATTTATCTAACTCTAATTTATCGGGTGCGAACTTAATCAATATTGATTTATCAGGTGCTAATGTAACTAAAGCCCGTTTTATAAACGCTAATTTAAGCAAGACTAATTTATCAAGTACTTATTTAACAGATGCAGACTTTACTAGTGCTGATATAACAGATATAAATTTAGATAACGCTAATGAAGAAGATAGACTATTTTGATTATACAAATAAAATACATGAGATACTTGGTATTATATTATATTTTTTAATGCTACATCAACTTCTTGAAACAAGACATCTTGTGTTAAAGAATTATCTAAAACTACATCAGCACGGGAAACTTTTTCCGATAAAGGCATTTGACTATTAATTCTAGACTGCGCTTGCAATAAGGTTAAATTATTTCGCTGCATTAATCTTTTTAACTGCTGCTGTTCAGAACAGTATACAACCCAAGTTTCTGTAACTAAATCAGTCAAATCAACTTCAAATAATAAGGGGATAACTAGTACTAAAATACTTACCTTATATTTCCCGATATTATCTATAAAACTTTTCCGTACATAGGGATGAATTAAGTCTTCTAGCCATTGTTTTTCTGATTTATTATTAAAAATAATTTCACTTAGTTTTTGACGGTTGAGATTACCATCACTTAATAATATTGCTTGTCCATATTTATAAACAATATCTATTAAAATAGGTGAGCCAACTTTTACTGCTTCCCTAGCATAAATATCTGCATCCAAAATTAGTAAATTATAAGTTTTAGCTAAGTAATTAGATACTGTGGTTTTACCTGTAGCTATACCCCCAGTTAAACCAATAATACGTTTCATAGTTTTTTAAAATCGCCACAACGATAAAGTTGATATGGTATACCTATTCGATAATGTTTTTTCGGATCTATATTACAAGGTATTTGCGGTGATAGCTGTACTTCTGGAGGATAATCTCTTCTCTTCAGTCCAGGAGCTACTACCCACAGGTTTAAGGGAGATACAATTTGGGGTTGAATTTTTGCTAAAGAGTCCCAGACGTTTTGAAAATTTGGTTTTTGGGAAAAGAATGCAAATTTTACTGGTGGTAAAGAATTTGGTATTCCTTGAGAAGTAATCTGTGGAGTAGGAGTAATAACTGATATCCTTTTTTCTCTTTCTGTATTTAGAGCGATCGTGGAGCGCGACCTTTTTAAGGTCATCGCAAAACTTAATCCTAAAGCTACGTCTTGATTGTTTTTGTATCCTACTACAACAAGTAAGGGGATAGATGGTTCCTGACCGATGGTTTGTGCCACTTGTTCGGGAAGAAAAGGTTTTCTGAATGCAAGGTTGCAGGTGACAAAGATAGAACTAAGTATACTAATACATAGGAAGGTATATAACAGTTTGTTATTTTTAGTTCGAGATTGATGTTTCCAGAAGCAAGCTGCTGTTAAAGCACAAAAAACAGGAAAATAAACAAAATTATAGCGGGGAATTGCAGTAATATCTTTACCGAGCAAGTAAGCGATCGCCAAAAATTCTAGTAGTATCCAAGTTAAGTAAGTGGTTAAAGTAAATGTTGCTCCCTGAGTTAGTGGTTCTTTCCATAGTAGTTTAAAACCAGAAAATAATACTTTACCTATCCAAATTCCTACTCCTAACATTAATAAGGCACAAATAATAGCGATAATTAGGGGCTGTTGCTCCACAGGGAATGATACAAATACTATTAACCAACTAGCTAAGGTTTGATAGATTGGGGAAATAATGCTTGGAGAATGTAACCATTCTGTTTCGGAACTAGTAAAGTGATTAATAAGTATTGGTAGCCAAGGTAAAAAGCTGAGACAGACTGCTACACTCGACAGGATTAATACCAGCCAAATTTTAAGTTTGTGATTAAGTTTATGATTAAGTTTGTGATTAAGTTTTTGGGTTCTTTGCCAGAAAATTAGGGATATGAGAGTTAATATCTGGGCTACAAAAGCTAAAATACAAAAATAATGAACCCAAATGCTAATGCTATTAGCAACTATCCATCCCAACCATACCAGCAAATTAATTTTCCCGCTTCTAATAATATCTCTTTGTATTTGCATTACACTTATAAGAGATATCGTTATTATTAACATTGGGAAAGTGTAGTGTCTTGCTTCCTGGGATAGGTAAACAGCAAACGGAGAAACAGACATTAACCCAGCAGCAGTTATTCCAGCCTTTATACCAAAAGCAATCCGATTAGCAAAGTAAATAGTCAATACCCCTAACACTCCACATATTGCTGGGAGCGATCGCAATTGTATAATCCAGTTTTCTCCTCCAAAATTTAGCCATGATAACCAACTATACATTCCACAAAAAAATAAAGGTGGATGGGTGGATTGGGTTGCAATATTCTCAGCAATCTGAGAACAACTTACACCAGATTGTAAAGTAAAAATATTACTCCAATCATCTAATGACAAAACAGTTTCTAAAGGTAAGTTTTGATAATTTTTACCTAAACTAAAAATAGCGGTGATTACCTCATCCATCCATAAAGGTTTTAAATCAAGGTGCCAAAATCGTAGAAATGTCCCAATAATGATAAAAAAAGCTAAACTCAAATAATGTAAAAAAAGCACAAATCTTGGGGAATTGTTCATTGTTAATTCCAGAAAGAGCAAAGCCGCCAATAACTATTTAAAGACGATAAATAAATAAATAAATGATAAATGTCAGATATTAATTCTACTAATACAGTGCCCCAAGAGTCTTTACACCCACAAATATCTTCATCTTCCGGTGTCGATTCCTTTAGAGAAATAGCTATTTCTCAGATTCGTAACAGCTTGCGTCGCGGACAACAGAACATGGTTGACTGGAGAGAAGGACCTTTGGCTGTATCTGCGGTTCCTGGGGCTGGTAAATCTACAGGTATGGCTGCTGCTGCTGCTGTTGCGATCGCACGTCAATATGCTGCTGAAACTCTCTCTGGTAGTTCTTCCCGTCGTCAATTGGTAGTTGTCACTTTTACCCGTTCTGCTGCTGCTAATATTAAAGGGAAAATTCGTCAGTATTTAAGGGAAAATTTATCATTACCCCAGAGCGGTTTTGCTGTGCATACATTGCACGGTCTAGCATTAAATATTGCTAGTCGTCACCCTAATTTATCAGGTATACAGTTAGAAAATCTGACATTGATTACACCTAACCAAGGACATCGTTTAATTCGAGGTGCAGTTGAGGGATGGATTACTAATAACCCGGAATTTTACTATCGATTACTTGAAGGCGTACAATTTGATGGTGAAGAGACAGAAAGAATGCGCCGTCAATCAGTATTACGTACAGAAGTTTTACCAGATTTAGCAACCACCGCAATTCATGAAGCCAAAAGTTCTGGACTCTCACCTGAAGATTTACAGCAACAAAGCCATCAAAGTACAGATGATTATGGCATTCTCGAAATAGCTGCGGGACTTTATCAATATTATGAAACTGCGATGCGCGATCGCGATTTTATTGATTACGACGATATGATTTTGGCTGCATTACGGGTGCTAGAAAATGAAAGTGCCCGCAAAGTCGAGCAAAACCAAGTTTTTGCTGTATTTGAAGACGAAGCTCAAGACTCCAGTCCATTGCAAACCAAGTTATTGCAAATTTTAGCAACTGATCGCCAATTAGCAATTCCCAATTCCCCAATTAACCTAGTTCGTGTTGGGGATCCAAATCAAGCTATTAACTCTACCTTTACACCTGCTGACCCAATTTACTTTCGAGAATTTTGTCAAACTTGCGAAGCTCAGCAACGTTTAGCGACAATGGATCGGGCTGGACGGAGTACAAAAATTATTATTGCAGCTGCAAATTTTGCCCTTAATTGGGTAAATGCATCTTATAGAAAAAGAAGAGATAAAGATAAATCCTCTAAACCCTTAGATATTCCAATACCACTCCCCTTCCGTCAGCAAGACATTCATCCCGTAGATGCAGACGATCCCCAACTCAATGCAAACCCATCTCATATAGGAAAGGGTCTAGAGCTATCCACCCCTCGAGATATTAATCACACCCTAGAATTGCTCGGCACACGGATAGTTGAATTATTTAGCGATCGCAGTGAAAATGGTAAAAACAGCGAAGATAATAAAAATTATCAAGAAGCAAGCGGTGCAATTTTAGTTAGAGAAAACCGTCAAGGACGCTGGTTGGCAGAACAACTAAAACCTCTATGCAAAAAATATAACATTACACTTTTTGATGTTGGCGAACAAGACCGTCAATCCCATATACCAGAAGAGATTTTAGCGATACTACATTTTTGCGATCGCCCCCACTCTCCTGATTATCTGAAAGCTGCTCTAGGAACAATGGTACAGCGACGCTTGATAGAAACTCAAGACCTGAACGCCCTTGCATCTCTACCGGAAGAATTTCTATATCCCGGACCTTTAACTCCACCACCAACAGAATCAGTAGATCGAGCTGCTCAATTGTGTAGAGAGTTACTGAAAGCCAGATTAGAATTACCCTTGTATCATTTAATTCCTTTCATTGCTTTCACACTCCGTTACGAACAAGCCGAACTAGCTACAGCCGATAAGTTAGCAGAAAGAGTCATTCAACAAATTACTGGTAATGTCTCTATAGATAAAATGCTGGAGGTACTTAGTGAAATAGTAAGTTCCGAACGTTTTGAAGCAGTAGATACCCAAGACTCAGAAGCCCGCTATACTCGCACAGGTCAAGTGACAATTATCACTATGCACAAAGCCAAAGGTCTAGATTGGGATTATGTATTTATGCCCTTTCTTCACGAAAATCTCATACCAGGCAAATTCTGGGTGCCACCCCAAAGGAAATTTTTAGGTGATTTTACCTTATCAGAAGTCGCTCGCGCCCAAATCCGCGCCCACCTCCATAAAGAACCCTTACCCGATGTATTTCAAGCCTGGGAACAAGCAAAAAATCTGAAAACTGCTGAAGAATATCGTTTGCTGTATGTAGCCATGACCAGAGCAAAACGTTTGTTATGGATATCAGCAGCAACACAAGCACCTTTTACTTGGAGCAAACCCAATAATCTACAGAATCAAGCTCCTTGTCCAGTTTTCAAAGCTTTGAAGCAACAATTCCCCCATTGCAAAATCAATTAATCAGGAACTTACCCATTGGTCACAATTGGTGGCTGGTGTGTGACACCACAAGTCTTATTATGACGTTGAAAATTGATCCATTGATCCCACTCTAGGCTGTTGACTTTGCGCCTTTTTCGGGGGATGAAAATCATGCAATATCTGTCGCTCAAATTTAACCTACATCCTGCCGTCACCCGCTCAAGGGTTGGACTAGTTGAACTAAGGCTGTTTACAAGCAGGATTTAGTTTCGGATTAGGCACATCATTCATGATATAGGCGAGTTTGTGGGTAAACCTTGGGATAAGTATATGTTAAGTTAAGTGTGGATTTCGATAAGTTGAAATCAATTACTAATTCTTATTTGCTAGTTAATTAAAGTATCCCTGATATCAAGTTTTTGTGATGAAGATAAAACTGTCTACTTGGTATGTATTTTAGTTTTTTTAATGATAAATAATTCTTATCATATACAAAATATCTTAGTTGATAATACTTGACTCAAACTCTATTATTTATCTGACAGTATACAACTGTATTGCCAAACGACTTAGGAAAATTGACATTTACACAAAGCAAATTGGTCGTCAAAGGCTCAGGGCTTGGAAGAAATGAGACAATTTGAACAGCGACCGCAAAACCAACAAATGAAAGATGATTTACAAGCAGAAGCGGAAAATACCTTCAAGAGTTTTACTCAGAGGTTGCTCTTTATCCAAGAAGATGTATTAGAATCTTTACACGAGGATGTCAAACGTCTCAAAGAAGAAAAAATTCAGTTAGCGAATGATGTTAAACGCTTACAAGCAGAAAAAGAGCAGTTGCAACAAAGTCGCGATATTGCCGAACTACAAGCTTTGGTGCGTCAAGTTGCTCAAGTACTAGCAAATCATGTTTCTTCGCAGCTACAATCTTCTTTGGAAAATTTGGCTTACCAAAAAGGGATACTACAACAGGAGACAAAGGAAAATTTATACAATGTACAGACCAATGATACAGATAATCTCGATCGTAATAGTAATCATTTAGTAAACTCGATAGATGATGCTTTAAGTATTAGCTTTAATTCACTACACCAAGAATTAAACAAATATCAAAGCAGTCTTTCTCAACAGCTACAGCAGATGCATAATAAGCAGCAGCAGGGAGAAAGAATTTTAGAGGAACTTGTAAATCGCTTGCGTTCTGAGTTAAATAATACTAGTCCGCCTCTTCAATCAACTGAAGAGATTATCGAAAGTGTAGATTTTACTGCCGATAGGGAACTCTCAGAAGAATATCAGCTAGAACAAGACCAAAATCCTTTTCAAAATCATCAAATACATCATAAAACTAGCAACACCGTTCTTCAACCAGACTCTTTTACTGAGATCCAGAAACCAAAGGAAGAACCACAGCCAGATAATATAGATAAAATAATAAAAAATCCTCTCATAAATGAAATTTTAGAAGAGGTAGAAGATACATATAAACCACCTTCACAACAAAATGTAGTTAAAAAAGCACCATCCTTACCTGCAACAGAACCTCCTAAAAGAGAAAAAATACCAGAAACTCATCGGAGAAAAAAAAGCAAAAGTTCCAAAAATAGTTTATTCTCGCCAAGGTTGGGCTTATTTTTAGTCTTAATGTCATCGGTAGTATCTTCACTTTATAACGTCGGTATTAAGATAATCGTCCAACCCCGTTCTGATATTTTGGGAGCATTTGAGATGCAGCGTCTTATTTCTCCCACTTTAGGTAACTCAATGTTGCTTTTGATGCTGCGGATGCTAGTAGTTATACCTCTGATGCTGGTTTTAGCTCCCACCATTCACCCACAAGTGTGGCAGGATTTAGAAAATTTGTGGAGAGCATTAAAAGGAAAATCTTCTCCTGCGAAAAAAAATGCCAAACGAATATTAATTTTATCTATTGTTAGTGGTGGTTTCTTATTTTTGTGGCAGGTACTGATGTACCTATCCATTGGACAGATAGCAACGGGTATGGCTACTACGTTGTTATTTTGTTATCCAATCGTAACTGGATTTCTATCATGGTTTCTATTCCGCGATCGCTTGAGCGGATTTCGTCTTGGAGGTATGTTTTTAATTGGTTTAGGGGAGTTATTAGTATTAGCTGCAATCAGTAGTATTGGTTTGGGTAATGTTTCAGGGGGCAGTGTTGCTGCGATCGCGGCAGGAATAGCATTTGCATTTTATGTGATTTTGACACGTATATGTGCAGCTAAACTGCATCCGGTATCTTTTACCCTGATCAATTTTTGCACCATGTTAGTGCTGTCATTTATTGGCTTAATGCTACCATTGCCGGACAACTGGGGAATGCAATTCGATCCGAGAAATACTCTTCAGCTTTTAGAGTTAGTTCTATGTGCCTTTGTCTTAGGAGTAATGACTTTATTTGGTTACTTAATTAATAATTTAGGAATTCATAAAATTGGTGCAACCCGTGCTGCAATATTGGGTGCGATCGCTCCGGTATTTACAGTGATTTTGGCAGGTTTAATTATTCAAGAACAGCTAGAGAGAATTCAAATTATTGGCGTTATCCTAGTTACCCTGGGGGTCGCTATCTATAATGCCGAAAGAATTCGTCATCCATCATCACCCAAAAAGGCTTTGAAATAGTTGTCAGCTTCTTGTCAGTTAGGAGAAGTAAGAGAGACAGGGATATGAGGAGACAATTACATTTTAGGCAAAAAAAAGTAGATTTCACCTAGGATATAGCAGTGCTATACCCTGAAATAAGTTTATAATGTTGGGTTATGCTCCGCTAACCCAACCTACGCTATTTACGTTTACCCATTACCCATAACCAAACTCAATCAGAAGAGTAATTGGTGTTACAGTTCTATAAATAAATGCAAATTATAATTACACAAAGGATAATTTAAATCAATAAAAACAAGTTGACTGGGTATGAGGTATCAATTTCGTCTCCAGTCGTATCGTTGTTTTTACTTTTAAAAGCTGTTAGCCGTTGGGTATTAGTTCCACCGCTAATTTTAGTAAAGGGTATTGGTGTTCTTGCACCGTAGAACATACAAAATTCAGCTAATATACAACCCCATGCAGATAGTGAGGTTTTAGACCTTGTAAAAACGAGCCATTTTTTATAAAAGCCATTAGCTAATAACCCCACCAACATTAGCTAAAAAACCCTGAGCTACAAGCTTTCTTCAGAGCTTCATTGAAAGCTCAAATAATCCCAAGCTCAAAAGTAGTTTATAAATAACCCTTCAATTTTTTAACAATTGCAGGCAAATTTTATCTATGGAAAAAGTAATTACGTAAAAAATATATTCTTTTAGGAGGGTACATATTATTATACAGACTTAGATCAATAATGCACGACTTTTTTGTTGTAATCAGCCTCCATTCCGGAAATACAGTAAATTTGTCTGTGAATGTGAATGTGGGTACTAGTCAAATGAAATACAATGAATGACATTAGTATACTGATGACAGGCGTGTTAACAACTGGACAATCATCATTGCCCAATTCATCATTGCCCAATGTAGTAAAAGAGCCATCAGTTCAGTTAGACAATCAAAACGTTGATTATTTACAGGATCGCTTATTACAGCAATATCTAGTTGCTCAGGTTACTCCTCCCGAATTTGCGAAACCTCCAATTTTCCGAGCTAGTAGAACTACCTGGAACTTGGCTTTCAAGCAGGATAGTATCTTAAAAATGGTTAGAGAAAAAGTTCATTCTCACCACTTCTCTCAGAGGTTTGGTTTGAGAGTAGGGAGAAAAAAGATACAGCAACAGGTGATGGATGCAAGTCATCAAAAGTCAATAAAATCTCAAGATTTGACACCTATACCTGTACTACCAAAGATTACTGAGAGACCAAGCTTTTTGGAACAACTCCCGTTAATATCTCTGGTTACAATTAATACTCAAAAATTACCTCCTATTCCGATAAAGAAAAAGAATTTTGATTCAAATATTAGTCATCTTCAGAAAACTCCTCAGAAAACTTTAATTGCTGACGGTATCAATTCCAGTCCCCCCATCCAGGTAGCTACAGCTACTCGTCAAGGTTTACCAATTTTACGTTTTGGTCATTCTGGTATGTCCGTTAGAGTTTTGCAAAAATTATTGCTATCTAATGGTTACGCTGTGCGGGTAGATGGATTTTTCGGTGCTTTAACAGAAGCTGCTGTGAAAGGTTTTCAAGATACCAGGAGATTAACAGTTGATGGGATTGTTGGAGGTAATACTTGGGGTGCATTGAGTCAATAGTAATTGATTGGTTGACTAATGAATTAAGTAAATATTATGTAATTAAGTGGGTTGAATTAAATTTAGGATGGGTTAGCCTAGTACCCGAAGTCATAAGTTTGGTAAGGGTAAAATCTACGAAAAATTAATCGCAAAGATTGTATGATTGCTAGTCTACGACAACCCTTTCAGGGAACCCTACACTACGTTTCGGTCGCTTCGGACAAATCTTCGTTGCGTAAGTCCTGTAGATTTTAAAATTATTTTTCTATTAGTTTTTGAAGTTTTAATAAAGTTTGAAAATAAATCTTGATACTCTAATAAGTCCGATAATTTATGATTTTTATATATTTCTTGTTTTGATGTAATAAGAATAAAACCCCCGCAAAACGAGGGTTTTAGTTGATTTACTATTGAGTTTGATTAAGTTTAATATTGGAATGGGATCCGAGGTACCAGTAGCGATCGCGTACATGATAATCGGCTCAAAATTAACCCTTAACTATGTAATTACCTAGAAATCAACAACTAAGGGTAATTAACGGTACTGATGCTGTTGTAATAACTGTTGCGCTCTAGGCTTATAAATTAAGTAAAATAAGGCTTCTAAATAACGCAATAAATCTTCTCTATTTTCCTTAGAATTGAAGTTCCAAAATCCATAAATTCGAGCTAGGGAAAGTAACTTGGTAGTATGAATTTTCCAAGTATAGGTGCTGTAAACTCGTTCTATACCATTTTTAGAGATTTCATTCCAATAATTAGAGTTTTGGTCACATTTAGTAACAAAATCAACTATTTTCTCTGCTGTTTCTTCTAAATTTGTGGGATTAATATAAAAGCCATTAAATTTATCTTTGATAATTTCCAGAGGTCCACCAAACTGAGTTGCAAAAGTTGGTAAACCAGAAATCATGGCTTCTAAAATCGTCAAACCGAACGCTTCAAATAATGCTGGTTGAACAAAGATTCCTTGACGATCTGCAATTACTCGATACACAACACCAGAATCATTTTTAGATAACCGTACTCCTAACCAACGAATCTTACCATGGAGATTGTATTCATCAATCATCTGATAAAGTTTAACTATTTCGTCCCGTTCTTCGCTATCTCCTGACTCTTCTGTACGTAACTTACCTGCAACCAAAATTAAATTACAATGTTCTTGGAGTTCTTTACTTTTACCAAAACATTCAGCTAAACCAGTCAAATTTTTAATTCTATCAAGACGTGCCATTGAAAATAAAGGGCGTTTATCAGGATTATCGAGCTTACCAAAAATTTGTTCTGGGTCATCCATAGTAAACAACATTTCATCAATTCTATGGCGATCGCTGTCTACTCTTTCTTCTTCACGGTTATATGGATAGAAACAGCTTTCGTTGACTCCTGGGGGTACAACGTTGAATTTAGGGCTAAACAGTTCCACACCATCCACTACATGATAAAGTTCTGGCATGGTGAAACATTTTAAAGATTCGTACTGTCCGACGCTATCTGGTTTACCAACAATTTCTTGGTAAGTGCTGCTAATGATAAAATTAGCTGAATTCATAGCGATTAAGTCGGCAGTAAATTGGAGAGAAAAATGATACTTGTCTTCTAAATCTTGCCAGTATAAATTACTAAATAGATATTTAGATTTTTCTATAGCATGGGCAACATTACACTGAGTAACCCCTAAACGTCGCGATAGTAGGAATGCAACTAAGTTACCATCGCTATAGTTACCAACAATTAAATCGGGTCTACCACGAAATTCTGCTAATAATTCCCTTTCAGCATCAATTGCAAAGGTTTCTAAATAGGGCCAAATCTCAAATCGGGAAATCCAGTTTTGAGTCATATTAGGATTATATTCCCTAAATGGTACTCGTAGTATCCAAGCGTTCTCTGTACCGTAAACTTTTTCTAATCTTTCATTACAACGGGTTCCGTCACTATTAGGTATTAAACGACTCAGAATAACCACCTGAGGTTGGACATTTAAACCTTCCAAACCCGCTAAAGTTGCATCCTCTTGTAACTGCTTTTCCAGAATTCTGGCTTGATCGAGTACATAAACCACCTGACCCCCAGTATCGGGACGACCTAAAACACCTTCCTGTCCAAACCATCCATGAATAGATACCAACACTATTCTAAATATCATCGGAATCCGGGAAATAAAGGCTTCCAAGGTTTGTGGATCGGGAGAATCGATTAAATCATCTAAAATATTTAAAGTCTCTAATACCCGTTCTGCTGTGTTTCCCCAACCTGGTTCAAAACCCATCATTTGTAGTGGAAACCGAAAACTCTCATAAGCTTGATCTGACGAAAATTCCCCGACTTTAGCGATCGCTTCTTTGACTTGTTTGGAAAGTTGGTCTTGGTTTTGAATCCGGTCGTTAATTAATAGCTGGATGCCATTATACTGATGCAGGCGCAAAAAGTTAAATAAACTTTCCACACCTTCTTTGGGGTCTTGAAATAACTTACTAGAAAGATATCTATTTAGGAACTGTACCCCTTTACCAATGTTTTTGGGGTCGCGAATAGTGGGAGAATAGTCATAAAAAGGACCAAAATCCAACTCCAGTAAGTCACCTTCATGGGGATTATATTTATGAATAAAGCGATCGCGTAAATCTAAAAGCTCTTGCACCTCCATCGCTTCAACATTTAAATCTGCGGTAAGTCTATAGACTTCCTGAGATGCAATTTTAGGACGAATAATAAAACACAGACTAGATTCATCTTTAATATGAATAATTTCTTGAGTGTAGTAAATTAGTTTTCCTAAGTGGGAACCATGAAAAAAACTTTCAGATTTTTCGTATTTTGAACAATATTCGTTAAAAAGACTAACTATATCATTACGTAATAAATATCCACTCTCCTGCTGACGTAGTTCGCTAATCAAACTACGCAAATCATTTTTATCTTCACTGTTAAGTACCGCTTGGATTAAATCTGACATACCAACTCCACCGAAAATAGTTATAGTTTTTTATTCAAGTCTCGATAAGAGGACAACTAAGCAAGATATAAACAAGTAAATCGTCAAAAAACTTCTATAATTCACGATTTATATTAATATCTTTTTTTAACTGTTCTTATCTCCTATAAGCTACTAATCATAATAAAATTTTGAACTCTAACTAAAGATATGTAATTCTCTAACTAGTAAGAATTTTAACTGATTACGTAGTGCTAAAAAACACACAAAGACCTAGCTAACCGACTGGGAGTGTATCTAGATAAATACTTTTCTTAATCTGTAAAGCTTAGAAGGTTTTTAGGCGATACACCTTAATAAACTTATCTTTGTAGGAAGACATTATACAGATAGGATGTCACTTAAACATCTAAAATTAATATGAATATTTGTATCAAATTTTAGTCAAAAAAATTACTCCCACTAAGTCTATATACTTAATAGGCTCAACTATAATTATTTCTAGGGGCAAAAAAATAATCAATATCCGAATCAACTCTTAGGGATGTAATTGGCGATCGCACAGGTTAAAATACTATTTTTTTATTTGTTTCTTTTTTTCTATAAACTTAAATCCCAAGCTTGAAAATTCCAAGCTTTAAGTAGTTATATTTTGTTTGGATTTACGTCTGTAAACATTCGATTTTCAGAGATACAAACGTAATAATTAGAGGTACTTTATTTTGGTATTTTCAGGTAAACCAATTTCTTTAAGTATCTCAGTTTCTGCATTCAAACACCATAAAATTGCTCATTCTATCAATCAATTTCTTGATATAAAATCATAAAACATTCATAAAATATTAAGAGTGGGGTAATCTACCTCACTCTTAATATAAGTGTATGGGAATGTCTGGGAATATCTAAGTTTATTTAAACTCTTACAGATTTTGCTGTTACACTTGTTGTTTTTTTAACTTCTTCTGTTAAGAATAAATCCCGAAGTAACCTAGCTACAATTTTTTGCATGAACTCTACTGCTACTTGTTGTCCTAAACGTTGCATCCCTGGATTAGTCAAAATTTGTACGGTTTGATTAATTAGCTCAGATGAATTAAAACCGCGAGTATCTTGAAGAATATTCACAATTCGTTTAATATGTTCTAAAGTTTGCTGCTGCTCTGTATTTGCAGCCGGAACTTCATTCACAGCAGTAATTCCTACTCTTTCACGCAGCAAGAAAGTAAAATTATGTAATATATTTTTACTTACAGCATCTACTCCTTTAAAAACCTCATCTACAAGTTTCTGACGAATAAAAGACCCACGCTCGGAAGATAGGAAATCTGTAGCCTGATTAAGGGCTAAATCAAAATCATAATCTTGGCTATTACGAGCATTCTTCAAAAGGTTTTCTAATCTATTCCAACGGAAAGTTCCATCTTTAAATAATAAATTTTGTAAAGAAGTTCTCAATTGTGGCGCTGGATCTGTTAGTAAACGCTTAGCCACATAAGGATAAGCTTCACTAAGAACTTTAAAGTTAGGATCGATATAAATTGCAATACCTTCTAGTGTCACCAAGGAGCGAATGATTAATGCATAATAAGGGGGAACCCGGAAAGGATACTCATACATTAAGGCTGAAAGGTCATCGGTAATACTTTTAATATTCAGTTCTGCTACGCTTGCACCTTGAGCATCAGCAAAGACGTTAGCAAATGCAGGAATAATTGGGGTTAAATCTACATCTGGTGTGAGAAAATCTAACTTAACATAGTCTGTTGCCAAACCTTCAAAATCACGATTGACAACGTGGACAATTGCTTCTATCAAACCATACCGTTGTGGTGGCTGAATTTCACTCATCATACCAAAATCAAGATAAGCCAGCTTACCATCAGGTGTTGCTAGTAAGTTACCTGGGTGGGGGTCAGCATGAAAAAATCCATGTTCCAATAATTGACGTAAAGAACATTGAACCCCGACTTCCACAAGATACCTTGCATCTATCCCTTGAGCATTAATTTCTGGAGTATTAGTTAATTTTGTACCATTTATCCATTCCATCGTCAGTACGCGACGGTTGGTATATTCCCAGTAGATTTTAGGTATATATATATCTTCAATATAGCCATACAGTTCAAAAAAGCGCTCAGCGTTTTCACCTTCATGAATATAGTCCATCTCTTCAAAGATGCGCTCTCCTAATTCATCCAGGATACCGACTAAATCGCTACGTACTCGCTTTATTTTACTTTGTGCCCATGCTGAGAGCTTTCTTAAAATATATAGATCAATAGTAATTCTTTCTTTTAAGTCAGGACGCTGAATTTTTACAGCTACTTCCTCACCAGTACTCCTAAGCTTTCCTTTATAAACCTGTCCCAAAGAAGCAGCTGCAATTGGGTCGGGTGATAGTTCCGAATAAATTTCTTGGGGAGTTTGACCTAACTCTTCTTTAATAAACTGGTAAGCAATTTCATTATCAAAAGCTGGTAACTGGTCTTGTAGTTTTGTTAACTCTTCTAAATAAACTGGGGGGACTAAATCGGGACGAGTAGACAAAGCTTGTCCAATTTTGATATACGCAGGACCTAACTTAGTTAGTATTTCCCTTAACTGGACAGCACGACGACTGTCATCCTTAACTTTTTTACCGAGTTTAGCATCCCACCATAAACCAAATGCAAACCCTAATACAGGTTTTAAAACAGTTGTTATACGTTGCAATATCTGAAACTGCTTATTCTCGTAATAAGCAGCAATCTCAACAGCGTCATATTTAATTTCTTGAGAACCACTATCTGTTCTTACCAAACGACCTGGTATTACAGCTTCTTCTTGGGTTGGTAAGCCTTTTGTTGGAGATAGTTTATTATCTACCACAACTAACTGATTATTTGACAATTCGCTTTTATACATTTGACCCACGCTAATATCCTCCTGTTTCAATTGTGAATTAGGGGGAACTGTCTTTGCATCCATTTACTTACCACCCTTAGGAAGTGAACTATTAAGTATTGTAACAATAGTATTGATGCCTAGAAATCAGTCTCTGGAATAAATCTTGAGGAAATGGGGAGAAATTATGAATTATGCTCAATGTGTATTGGCTTTTGACTTTTGGCTTCCTTCCGCCCAGTGGTACTATGTTGGGTGCCCCAAACCACCTCTAAATAAGAAAATAAAAATAATTTTTTATTGTTAATTTTGATTTCTCTCTACAGAATGAAACAGCCCTCCCTGTCTACCTACCTAGGGGAGTATCCATTAAATCCTGGTTGTTTAAGGAAGACTTTAGGTAAATTCCAATTTTAAAAACTTAAAAACTTTTAAAAATTTTTGATTACCAGTTTCAATGTTAACCAAAATGCAATTAAACTAGGTTTGGTAAGCTCGTACTATATAAATGCATTAATTCAATAGCTTAGCTGAGAATTAATAAAGGAAAATTGATTTTATGGGATTAGTCCCAAAACTTTCTAATGTATTGAATTTTCCAGCCTGTATATTAAGGGAGAGTTTTGCTTAATGTTGTCGCTATTGCGAATTGAGAATTTTGCCTTGATTGATAAACTGGATTTGGAATTTGGTGAGGGACTTAATGTCTTGACGGGTGAAACTGGTGCTGGTAAGTCAATTATTTTAGATGCTATTGATGCTATTTTGGGTGGAAAAGTTTCTAGTCGGGTTATCCGTACTGGTTCTAGTAAATCCATCGTAGAGGGTACTTTTAAGACTAACTCGGCTTTGGGAGCTTGGTTAAGCGAACAAGAAATTGACCCAATAGAAGACGATACTTCAGATTATAGTTCGGTAATTATAAGTCGTGAGGTAACAGCGACTACAAGTAATGTTCGCAGTCGTTCCCGAGTAAATGGGGTATTAGTTAACCGTCAGTTTATGAACCAACTACGGGAACGTCTGGTAGAAATTACTGCTCAAGGACAAAATGCTCTGGTGGGGGAAGCAAACCAGGTGCGGGAATGGCTGGATGTCTATGGTGGTGAATCTTTATTAAAAAAGCGCACTGTTGTAGAATCAGCATTTAGGGTTCATCAAGAAGCACGTCAAGCTTTAGAAAAACGCCGTACTTGTGAACGCGATCGCTTACAAAAATTAGATTTACTCAAATATCAAGCTCAAGAATTAGGAGAAGCGAATCTCACAGAAGCTGATGAATTAGAAAAGCTGCAACAGGAGATGGAACGTCTTAATCATGTAGTTGAGTTGCAGCAAATGAGTTATAAGATTTATCAAGCTCTGTATCAAAATGATGGCGAAAATCCCACAGCTACTGATTTACTCGGAGACAGTGAAGCTACTCTCGATGAAATGGTTGAATATGACAGCGAGTTGCGGTCTTTGTTAGATTTGGTGAAAGACGCACAAGCTATGGTTGCAGAGGTTTCTCGGGAAATTAATGTTTACGGAGATAATTTGGAAGCAGATCCCCAGCGTTTGGAGGAAGTAGAAGAACGAATTCGGGATCTAAAACATATTTGTCGTAAATATGGACCCACACTGGCTGAAGTTATTAGTCATTACGAACATATTCAAGCAGAATTAGCGGAAGTAAATGATAGCGAACATTCAATTGAAAATTTAGAAAAACAAGAAAAAGTAACTTTAGAAAAACTTACTCAAGTTTGTGAGGAGTTAACTAAATTACGTCAAAAAACTGCTACCCAATTAGAGTCGCGGATCGTCAAAGAACTTAAACCTCTAGCAATGGATAAGGTGAAGTTTCAAGTAGAAATCACTGCGATCGCTCCATCCGTTACTGGTGCAGATAAAATAGTTTTTCTATTTAGTCCCAATCCCGGTGAACCTTTACAACCTTTGTGTGATATAGCCTCTGGTGGAGAAATGAGTCGCTTTTTACTAGCTCTCAAAGCTTGTTTCTCTCCTGCTGATGCTGTGGGAACCATGGTATTTGACGAAATAGATGTTGGTGTTTCGGGAAAAGTCGCTCAAGCGATCGCGGAAAAGTTATATCAACTCAGTCACCGACAACAGGTATTATGCGTGACTCACCAACCGTTAGTTGCAGCCATGGCAGATAAGCATTTTCGCGTAGAAAAGCAAGTAATAAATCAATCCAAGGGTAAAGACAAAAGTAACGGATGCGGTGAAGAACGCACTATAGTTAAAGTTAAAGTTTTAGATAACATCAACAAACGTCGTGATGAACTCGCACAACTTACAGGTGGAAAATCATCTCAAGATGCGATCGCTTTTGCTGAATCTTTATTAGCTAAGGCTGAAACTTATCGTCAAGGTAATGAACGTTATACTCTTAGTAAACGTAAAGTTCAGGATTTAGAAGTCAAGAGTCAGAAGAAAGAAGAAGGAAGAAAAAAGAAAAAAATTTAAACTTAAACAAACTATAAAACTTAATCGTTGCGTAAGTCCTGTACGGTATTTCTATTTTTGATGTCTAACTCAACCGTACTTGAATATAGAGACCTAAAATTTTAAGTCTCTATAAATATTTTTGATTAATGGTTACTTTTTAGCAGTAGTATTGCGTCTAAGTGCTAATAAAAGTTCTGCTTCGGAAGTATTTCCATCCAGGTTTCTACCAGAGATCGCTAAACCACGAATAGAAGAAAGAATAGCTCTAGCTTCTGGTGGAAAACTTTGTGTTGGAGTAAAGCGATTGACTATTTTCATGGTTTGATCCATATCCATATAGAAATAACCAGTATTTGGTTGTTCTAAAGAACCAGCGATCGCTTTAAAGTTATCGCTCTCTTTCAGGGAACCCTGTGGGGAAATAATACTCTTTGCAACTGGATCTCCGACTGCTAAAAATACTGTATCGTTATCTAACCAACCATGATTAACTAAAGTACCTTGTCCCGGTACTGACCATTGGGTAACTTCTTTACCATTAATATTAGTCTTTCCAATTTTAAATGGTGCTTGTTTCTGAGCAATATTATTTAACTTGCTCAAAGTTGCTTCCGTAGTTTTGCGATCGCTTGTATCTAAAATAAGTGCTCCACCAAAACCAGTATTTGCTAATATACCTTTTTCCCCTGGAACTGCTGCGATAGTGAACTCTCCATCCATCCAGCTAAAGACATCTTTATCCAAATTGAGATTGAGAGTTTGGGTCTGTTGACGCATTTGTTCGAGAACTTGTCCCAGTTCCGGATAATCTTGAGACTGTTTCACAATAGATGACCAGACATTTTTCAATCCCTTACCATTAATGGAAGCAATAGTATTCACTGGTAATGCATTAATAACGTTAGAAGAAGTTTCTTGAGGTTGGAAATTATTAGATTGTGATTCTATATTAGCGATCGCTTTCATACGAATCCCTGCATCATCCACACCAATACCAAAGACCATAGCTTTTAATGACTTTAATTGTTTTAGAGTAGTTGGTGGTAAGGGAGCAGCAGAATTTAAAGTACCTAGTTTTTGTATAGTTTCATAATAATTAGGTACATAAACTTGTAAGAGAGTATTTTGCAAATTTATTTTTTTCTGAAACAGATCCCTTGCACTTTCCTTACTTGCTAAAGAAGGTTTACCTTTATAAGTATCAATTGCTTTTTCTATAGTTACTTTTTTTGGAGCAAATACTAAACGGTCATTTAAAAGACTCACATAGCTAGGACTACCTTTTTTATTGATACTCTCAATTATTTTCTCATCTTTATAATTAATTTCTTTAGTTTTACTATTTTTTTGTGATTTTAATTTATTAGAAAAATCTAAAGCAGCTAGTTTATCTTTAACTCCGATTACCATCAGCATATCAGGCTGGGGTTTTCTTTTAGAGAGATTCTGAACTTTTTGTGTAGGATTTGATGGTAGCACTGCAATCATTACACCACCAATCCAAGGTTTTATATCTTTTTCATAGGACATATTATCCTTTTCTAAATCCTTGTTGAAGCTACTGATTCCTTTTTCTAATAGTTTTTGTGCTTCTGGAGTTCCAAACTCCTTTAACTTAGACCAAGTTTTCGGATCTGTAGAAATATAAGTTGCCACTAAAGCTTCATCTGGGACTAGCTTAGCACTACCAACGGCATCTGAGATAGTACCGCTAGGTCCTCCTTTAAGGTATAGATAAGCTGTAACTGCCCCAACTGCAATTACGGCTGCCCCAACTGCTGGTAATATTATTTTTACTTTATTATTTGACATTTTTGGTACTTATAATTATTTTTTATTTCTGTATCAAATTTTCAGTGAGCCTGAACCGGTTCAACTATGAATTCCTGAGTGCGCAGACAGCGGTACCGGGTCAGCAATAAAAGGACCGCTTAAAGTTGAGGGCAGGGCATTGTTCTATGACTATACCCTGCCTTCCTT
>JBCCDM010000021.1:0-26681 GCA_039030795.1 Cyanobacteria bacterium P01_A01_bin.84 | reverse complement strand
GTCAGGACACGTGATTTTTGGTCAAATCCTCATATATTTTAATTAATTACTCTCAAAGTTATGCTCGAAATTGCTCTTGTATAAGCTTCTTCCTAGTTTTGATAGACTATGTCTGCTGAAAGTATAGTTTATCAAATCAATAAGCATCTAATTACTGCAAGTCCATTACATTTAAGTTAAATTTGAAAATTTATAGTTTACATACAAAGTAAATTGTTATATGTAAACTCCAGGGACTATTAACTATCAAGTAATAGTCTAATTTCTGAAACACAATATATAAAAGGATAATTAATATAATGGCAAAATTAAATAGTAGTTACGCCACAAAACAACTTTTAGGAGGTTACTGTGGCATTATCTTTGGTGGTTTTGGATTTCACAAATTTATTTTAGGGTACCTAATAGAAGGTACAATTATGCTGATTGTATCTATCCTTGGTTTAATTTTTGCCTATGGTATTCCTCTTTTAATGATGCAGTTGATTGGATTAGTTGAGGGAATGATTTATTTAAATAAAAGCCATGAAGAGTTTATAGAATCATATTTTATGAATCGACAAGGTTGGTTTTAATAAACTATTTTTTATGATTTTTTGGTGATTTTATTTAATTTTTTTTAGGGTGTGTTGAAATAATTAATAGTATTTCAATTTGACAAAAAGCCCGCAGTTTAGAAGCCTGGAGATAAGATAATTATTACCTATACAGATACCCTTAAGCAGGTGTCGGGTGAAGATATTTTTTCAAAATTAAGATAGTCCCCATATAGAGCAATTCTTTTTTAAAAGTATTTATTTATGTAAGACATGAGTTTTAATACAAAATATTTCCCGTTGAAGCAAAATATAAAACCAAAATTAAAATCATGATTTTATCTAAACACAAATCTACACTATTTATACTTTTCTTACTATTTGGCTTAATTTACTTTAGTACTGTATCCATTTTTCCAATTGATGACTTATGGAAAAGTCAGGTTGCATTAATACCAATACAGTTAGGGTCTGCAATTTATATGACTTATTTGCGAATGATGCGCTAAAAAACTGGAGCATCCCAATTTTACGAAAAGTTCGCAGACCATAAGTCTGGAAATTAGACATAGGGTAGGTTGGGGAGTCACTACGTTGTGGGGGTGAAGAAGCAAGTCCCCCATTGTAGTAAATGACGTTTGAGGAACGTAGACGCGGAGCAACTTCTCGGATTGTTACCCAACACTATCAACCCCGAAAGTTGGGTTACGCTCAAGCTCAACCCAACCTACATTTTTCTTAACCGCAACCGTATTGAGCTTTATTTGGGTTCTCCCAGAATATGGGCATATGTTTGCAAATTAATTACCGTTTAACAATTCCAATAAGGGGCTGCTCTTAAGAAAAAAGATTAAAATCCTCGCTACGAAAACCTTTTAATCTTTTTTGTAATATCAAAAACTACAAAATTTAAAGTAATTTAAGAAAAATAATTAGTTTTACGAACTGTAAAACAAGTAAATTTAATCTAACCTCGAATAAGAGACATCTTTAACAAGACATTAAATAATCTTAGGCATTCCCAGGATTTTGTATGCAAACTATTCAACAGAATAATGCCATTGAACAGACTACCACAGAAAAGATTACTTTAGATGTGGGTGGAATGAAATGCGCTGGCTGCGTTACGGCTGTAGAGAAGCAACTGGTACAATATCCCGGTGTTGATAGTGCTTGCGTTAATTTAGCTACAGAAGTCGCGGTTGTAGAGTATAGCGTTGGTGTAGTTGATGTAAATGAGTTAGCAAAAGTATTAACAGATGCAGGTTTTCCTTCTCAACCTCGCAACCATGTAAATAAAAGCAATTCTGTTAAAAATACAGAAATTAAGCATCGTCAAGAAATGCAGTCGGCATTTAAGCAATTGCTGATTGCTGGAACGTTATTATTATTTTCATTTATTGGTCATTTAGAACATTTTACTGGTTTTACGGTGCCAATAATTGGTAATATTTGGTTTCATTTTGGACTGGCAACCATTGCAATATTAGTCCCCGGTCGTCCGATTTTAGTAGATGGTTGGCGGGGTTTGCAACGAAATGCCCCAAATATGAATACTTTGGTGGGTTTAGGAACTTTGAGCGCTTATACTACCAGTGTAGTGGCGCTAGTTTTCCCTAACTTAGGATGGGAGTGCTTTTTTGATGAGCCTGTAATGATGCTGGGTTTTATTTTACTGGGACGTACTTTAGAAAAACGAACCAGAAATAAAGCCGCATCAGCATTTCAAAAATTACTCAGTCTCCAGCCAGTTACAGCGAGATTAATTGCTAATCCTCAGAAGCAAGGAACTGATATCTCTACAGTAAATATTCCAGCAGAACAGGTGAAAGTCGGTGAATGGTTGCAAGTGCTACCAGGAGAAAAAATTCCCCTTGATGGTGAAGTTGTGGATGGACAAACCACAGTTGATGAATCTATGCTGACAGGGGAGTCTGTAGCAGTTGTGAAAAATGCCGGGAATAAAGTTTCAGCAGGAACTCTTAATCAATCAGGGGTTATCTCTGTATGCGCGACCCGCACTGCTAGTGAAACGACTTTAGCCCAGATAGTCAAATTAGTAGAAACTGCTCAAACTCGTAAAGCTCCAGTACAAAAATTAGCTGATACTGTATCCGGGTACTTTACTTATGGGGTATTGACAGCAGCACTTTTAACTTTTCTGTTTTGGTACTTTATTGGTACTCATATATGGCAGGATATCAGCATTTCTGGTGGTATGGATATGCTGCACCATACAGGAACTAAAATCAGCCAGGATTTAGGAGTAGGATCGGGATTATTAATTAGTTTGAAATTAGCGATCGCTGTTATGGTTGTGGCTTGTCCTTGTGCTTTGGGGCTAGCTACACCTACAGCAATTTTGGTGGGAACCGCTTTAGCAGCAGAGCGAGGTTTGCTAATTAAAGGTGGAGATGTTCTAGAAAAGATTCATCAACTAGATACAATTGTCTTTGATAAAACCGGTACTCTCACTACAGGTCAACCCATAGTTACAGATTGGATGCCAATTGCTAGTGAAGGTTTTGATAGTAATTATTCATCTTCCCAAATTTTAACCTTAGCTGCCGCAGTAGAAAAAGGTACCACTCACCCCCTGGCAAATGCAATTGTAGAATCGGCAGTACAGAAAAATTTAACTATTCCTACTGTCCAAGATTTACACACCGAAGCGGGTTTAGGAGTATCTGGTACAGTCGGAGGTCAAACAGTTGTTTTGGGTAACAAAGACTGGCTTTTCTGGCAGGGTGTCCCTAAAGAGCAAGCAAATAACCAAACTTTAAATAAACAGGCTCAGAATTTAGCAGCAGAGGGGAAAACGGTTATTTACATCGCCGTAGATGGTACTATAGCGGGTATAATTGCCATTGCTGATACTTTGCGTCCCGATGCCAAATCCTTAGTTAAACAATTACAGGATATGGGTTTGCGAATCATGCTATTGAGTGGAGACACCCAAATTGCAGCCAACGCGATCGCTTCACAATTAAATCTTGATCCTAAGGACGCGATCGCGGGTGTACTACCAGCAAAAAAAGCTACTGTAATTAAATCTCTCCAACAAGACAAAAAAGTCGTTGCAATGGTAGGAGATGGAATCAATGATGCACCAGCATTATCACAAGCAGACGTAGGCATTGCTATGGGTTCTGGAACAGATGTAGCAATGGAAACTGCTGATATTGTCCTAATGCGAGATTGCATAACAGATGTTGTAGACTCAATTCAATTAAGCAAAGCTACATTTAACAAAATTCGTCAAAATTTATTTTGGGCTTTTGCTTATAATACATTAGGTGTTCCTTTAGCAGCAGGTATACTTCTACCAAGCTTAGGCTTTGTTCTTAGCCCTGCTACTGCTGCTGGATTGATGGCTTTTAGTTCGGTTAGCGTTGTTACGAATTCTCTGTTACTCAGACGTTTTTTCTAACAGTATTTATATCCTCCTAAAGAAGGATTAACTGCTGTGATAAATATTGCCTTTACCAATATCAGGTTAAACTGATCTTTTAGACCTTCCTAAGAACAGACTTCAGGATACCTTTATTCCCTTTTCTAGAAAAAATTGGGAATGTGCATCTTTGTAAAAAGATACCAATAAAAAAACGATGCCACAGATACTTTGATAGAGACGTTCCCTTTAGAACGTCTTTACCTTCTTGATGTGTTGTCACCAAAATTTTTTGAATTGGTATCAGTAAAATCCTGTTTCTTGAGAGCATTCTTACAGGAGATATATCTCCTGGAATCTATAAAAGCAACGGATTTACTCTTCTCTTATTCTTTTTTCTCTAATTTTTACTCCTGAGTCAGAATTAGGAAGAAGGTCAATCAAGTCTTTGGATTATTTTTTACGTATTCAATTTTGAATAATGGCAAATAAATATACTCAAAATTCATGGAGTATTAGTACTTCCACTAATGTTATTCACGAATTGCCAATGTCATCAGAAAACTCTCAAAACACCCATTTACTAATTATTGAAGATTCTCAAGGGCGTAAAGAATTTACTCTAGATCGCCCTACCTATTCAATTGGTAGAGATCGTGAATGTGATATTCGCCTCATATCACAATTTGTCTCTCGTCACCATGCAACATTGCTGAGAGTACCACAAGGCAATGAGGAAAAGAATTATTCTTATCGTATTGTAGATGGTAATGCAAAAGGGAGACCAAGTTCCAATGGTTTGATGATTAATGGACGTAAGTCCACATCCCACGATTTAAAAAATGAAGATGAAATAGTCTTTAGTCCTCAAGTAAGAGCTATCTACTACTTGCTAAAAGAAGATAATGCCTTAATAAATCAAACCGATTCTAGCGAGTATGATATTACTCTTATCAACCCCGGGATGGCTGAAGATATAGAAGAAATAGAATATTAAGGCAGATTCATTCTGCTCCTTCATGTTCTTTGTTAGGTATATAGATCGGGAGTCATCTAATCAAAGACAGCGAACAAAAAGTTTGTTGTTTCTACTTGTTGCCAAGAGCTTAAAAAAAATTACCTATCTGTTGGAAATCTTAGTATATCTGAACTCATTACTAAAAGCTCTAGCTAAATTGCTAGAGCAATATTGCTATATAAATAGCAAGTATATAAATAGCAATATGTTTTCTCTAAAGATACTAATATCCTGACTATCCAGCGATAGTTTCAATCAAATGCCAATGACGGCTATATTCAATTGCTTCTTTTATATATTCATATACTTGCCTACAATGATTTTCAATTTGTAATGGTAGCTCTTCATTTTTCATTACAATACTCATCCGGGTTTCAGTTTCAGTAGCCGTACTTTTATCGATTAAAATCTCTACGGTTACTAATTTAGAGAAAGGAACGGTTCCAGGAATTTCTCGCGCCATAATATAATCAAATGTAGGTGCGCAGTACATTACATTTAGATTACTCTGTTGTAGCATATCTACAAGTAGCGGTTGAAGTTGATCGAAAACTATGGATAAATAAAAAGAACAGGTATATCGAGCCATTTTAGCCCCATGCCTAGCAATACTCAGTCCATACTATAATATCGAATCCTGTTAGCACCAAAAAATTGTGAACTTAATTACATAATTGATACTTTTTTTCTTGTAGATGGGAAATTAAGAATTTGTCACCTATTAGGAAATCTTTTCAGGAAAGAAAATGCAAATGTCATGTATAAAGATTTTTATATCAGTTGATAGGGTTTTCCAACCCTTATACTACATTCTACAGGTGAATTTCATAGGCTTTAGTGCGAATTCTTGTAAAATAATAATTTCCTGGAAGTTGGGTGTAGGTTGGTAATTTATGAAAGTAGCAGTTACTGGAGCAACAGGTTTTGTGGGCAGTCGTTTGGTAGAAAGACTGCAAAGTCAGGGCGAGCAGGTGTTAGTATTTTCTCGTAACGTTGCACGGGCTGAGAAGGTTTTCCCTCCCAAGGCTTTTCCGAATGTAGAAATCATTGCATATACTCCGACCAAAACGGGTGATTGGCAGAATGCTATTTCAGGTTGTGAGGGGGTAGTCAATTTAGCAGGTGAACCTATTGCAGAATCCCGGTGGACTCCGGAGCGCAAACAATCTATTCTTAGTAGTCGTAAACTGGGAACTGAAAAAATTGTAGAAGCTATAAAGGCAGCAAACTCTAAGCCAAGTGTATTAGTCAATGCTTCTGCTATTGGTTTTTACGGTACTAGTGAAACAGCAACTTTTGATGAGAGCAGTGCTGCGGGTAATGATTTTTTAGCAGAAGTATGTCAAGCATGGGAAGCAGAAGCTCGGAAGGTTAAAGAATCTGGTACGAGACTAGTTATACTCAGGCTGGGAATTGTTTTAGGTATGGGTGGGGCTTTAGCTAAAATGATTCCTCCCTTCAAATTATTTGCCGGTGGTCCGATTGGTAGTGGAAGTCAGTGGTTTTCTTGGATTCATCGAGATGATGTAGTTGATTTAATATTACAAGCTTTAGAAAATACACAGATGGAAGGTATATATAATGCCACTGCCCCTGTACCAGTACGTATGAAAGAACTATGTGATGCTATGGGTAGAGTGATGAATCGTCCTTCATGGCTACCGGTACCGGGATTAGCTCTGGAAGCTTTGTTGGGGGAAGGTGCAAAGGTTGTTTTAGAAGGACAAAAGGTTCTTCCTAAGCGTACTAAGGAAGCAGGATTTAATTATCAATATTCTCAGATAGAGTCGGCTTTGGCTGAGATTATTAGGTAGTTGGGGGGAAGGAGAGAGGAGAAAGTAGAAAGTAGGGTCGCTGACAGCATTACCCATTACCTAATCAGCCTGAAATTTGCGAGAAACCCAATTGATAATTCCACTAAGTAAAGCTCCACCCATGAGAATACCAATTGCGGGGTTAAATACTGGTTGCCATAAATGATGCCATAAATCTAAGCCTAGGGGTATTCCTGATGCTTTACCTACAACTGCGATCGCAAACCAAATGAAGCCTGCAAGAACCAAAAACACGTCTGCCACTAAAATTAGATTTAACCAGTTTAAAAGCTTTTCTTTCATAAGATTGTCATTTAATTTAATTTCAGTATGATGATTGATTGGTAATGGTGAATGGGAAGGGAGGAAGTAGCTACGCTATAAATTTCTTCCACTCTCCCACTCTCCTCATCTCCTAGTCTCCCGGTCTTGTTCTTTAATGCCGGAATACCGGTTCGTTGAAAACGTTCCTGTAAGGTATGCAGGAATTTTGAATTTTGAATTATTTTAGTCTCCCCATCTCCGATATTTTGCTAAATTAATCGAATAGCCAACTTTTAACCTTTTCCATACTTTTCCAGTCTGGTTTTCTGCTTAATCCGTCTTCAATGCTGCTTTTAATTTCGTCATTCCACTCTGAGTTAGCAATCATTAGCTGCTGTGTTAGGTCGATGTGCTGTCTAACTCCTTTCTGCCCATCTTCGAGCATAGCTACGGATAAATTGACTCTGGCTTGGGGGTCTTGAGGATTGAGTTTTACAGCCTTCTGAGCAGCTTTACAGGCTAAACTGGCTTTATCTTCTAAGAGATATAGCCAAGCTAAACAAGTCCATGCTGCACTACTTTTCGGAGAGCGATCGCAAACTTCTTTAAATACAGGAATCAATGTGGCTGCTGATTCTCCGGCTTTATAGCGTTCTAAACCTCGATCGAAAAGTGATTCTACTGTTTCAGTCATCTTTAAGAAAGTAAAAGTAAAGTTTCAATAATTAGCGGTCAGTGTTTAAAGTATTAGAAAGTTGTATATGACCAACTAATAACAATTAAAAACTGACCTGCAACATATTAAACACTAAAAGACTTAAACACCAAAAGACTTACCACAACCACAGGTTTGATTAGCATTTGGATTGGTAAACTGGAAACCGCCTCCAATCATAGAATTGCTGTAATCAAGTACTAAACCATACAGGTATAATAAACTTTTGCGATCGCAAACTATTTGAAAGCCATCATAATCAAAAACGTCATCTTCAGGGGTAATCTTACTAGAATCTTCAAAATCCATGGCGTAAGACATTCCAGAACATCCTCCCTGACGAACTCCTACGCGCAAACACAGGTCTTGTTGCTGCTTGTCTCGTAGAAATTTCACTTGTTCGAGGGCTGATTGTGTTAATTGAATTCCTTTTTGCTGAGATGCTTGTGTTTGTGTCATTTACTGTATACAGCTCCCTATGTTTTTCTTATTGTCGCCAATCCTAAAAATAATTATCCCAAGAAAACCTCCCATGTATTTGGACGGTTTTCAGGTTTGACAATAGGACTTTTAGTATTCATTCTAGCGATAGACAGCATTCACCGGTTGGTGGGAAGTAAATAAACCCGCGTAAAACCACAAATGCTTTATCCTAAAATTGAGAGATTAATAGGTAATGTCCAATTGAGAACTAGACGTTGAGAATTATTACAGTCTCTCTTTTGCTTCCCTGTTTCTTTGGTTTCGCTTTTTTTCCCTATTTATAGATAATTTATAAACAACTTATTTAATTATCTATAAATTGAATGATTACGAACCAATCTGATGCGGAGTAATACACTAAAAAGACCAATCGTAAATTAGTTTTTAGTAAATAGTTTTTAGTAAATTAGTTTTTTAAATTCTGAGTATATGACAAGTTTTCATCGCTCTACCAGTCGTCGGTTACAGAAATTAACCAGAATTCCTTCTATATGGGAGGGCGATCGCCGTCCATTGTCACCAACCCAGAATCAGCGCTTGGACTTGGAAGGAAAGGGTGAGTGTATTCTCTGGGTAGATGGTTCTGAAGGTGTAATTCGGGGCATGGATGTAGTATCTTCTGAAAGCGGTCCGGAAGCGGTTGTCCGCACTTTGATGCGGGCAATGGAAACTCCACAATCACCAGGTTTACCAGGACGACCTCAGAAAATTGTTGTCAGAGATAGAGAAATTCAGTTTTATTTGCGGGGAGTTCTGCAAGATTTGGATATTTGTATTGATTATGCCCCGGAATTACCTTTAATTGATGAGTTGTTTCGCAGTTTTTCTGATGTTGTGGAAAATCAAACTCCAGATTTACCACCCCAGTATTTTAATCTCCTCCATGAAAAGGCATCTCAACTTTGGCACGCTGCACCTTGGGAATTTTTAGAAGAACAACAAATAATTGCAATAGAAATTAATCAATGGGATATTGGTACTCTCTATGCTTCTGTAATGGGAATGCTAGGAATGGAATATGGCATTTTGCTTTATCGTTCTGAAGAGTCATTAAAACGTTTTAGAGCTACTGTTCTCACAGAGGAAGAGTCTCATGAAAGTTTAGAAGAAGCGTTTTTGAAGCAAGATTGTTTATTTGTTACTTTTGATACAGAAGATGAAGACGAGGATGAAGATGATTTTTATCCTGACTTAACAGAGCTATCACCTACAGAAATTAAGCCAACTTTTGGTAATATACATCCTCTAGAAGGTTTGCGCTCTATTTTATATGAAGAAGAAGCTTTAATTGTTTTGGTTGCTTTAGAGGCTTTCTCGCGCTTTCTCGAGGACTATCATACTGAATTGAGTCAGTATACATTTTCTGATTCTAGCCAAAGTTATCGGATTAATTTACCCGAACTGCAAGCAGGAACCAAGTCATTGTTGGTAAAAGTCTCTACAATGCCAAAATTAGCTACCGAGTTAGAGTCAATTACTGGTTTTTTGGTAGAAGAAGAGGAGGACGATGAGTCGCAAATATTACCTATGTTTAATTCCTCGTTACGGGATGATTTGATACCTGCGGATTCATTTCTCAGTTTAGGTGTAGTTTCTTGGGAAATGTTAGGAAATCTTCGGGAGAGCGTTAAACATCACCAAGGGGCTGATTTTGAACAAGCTGGGGAAGGTTTACCGGTTATTTTAGTACAAACATCCCGTCCTAAAGCCAAAATTATTATCGAAAAAATAGAACAAGCTAAGGGGCTCCGAGGTATTTGTTTTAATCCAGGAGCAGACCCCGATGACGGCGATCGCTATGATTTAGGCTTACTACAAACCCACAATAGCGAGTTATTTTTATTTGGTGAGTTTGTTGATAATGACCCGACACACGCTGAAGCAAGGGAAAAATGGAATAAGAGGTGCAAAAATACTAAGGGTTATTGTGGCTTAATTATTGCTAGAGGACTGACGGGTGCGGCTCGTGGCAACCCGCAGTTAAAAGATATGATGGCATTATTTGAAACCCGTTTCTTAACTCCTAAAGACTTAGGTTTAGGGACATTTCAATTAGTCAAAACGTAATATATTATACTGGTATTTGCAAGGTAGATTCAATTATTTTTACTCTTTACTTATAGGTTTCTCACATCAAGATGATAATAATTGATATAAGTTTGGTTTAAAGGGTGTCAGCCTTCTTTGGAGGAATTCAAAATTCAAAATTCAAAATTCAAAATTATTACCCCATCAATGTAGCTTGCTTTCCCGCAGGGGTATCGAGGGGCTTGAAATAAGGAAAATATTTTTAAATTTTTTCCATGGATAAATCCGGGGACTTATATCCATTTTATTTTTTGGTCAAAGATACCATCCACACCAAAATTCCTAGTATTACATCAACAGGAGGGAGGGGATAATCTGTGAAATCAATTGTGACAGTTTGCTCTGTTAATTGGAGAAACCGCCAAGCAGTACCATTAGTGACACTACCATAAATTGTAGAAATAGGTTGATGATTAATTTCATTAAATTTTTGAGCTGCAATCATTTCAGCAATGCACTGTCCAATACATGGATTCAAATCTGCCTTTTTTGCTTCAATAATCACAACAGCTGGTGCTTCAATTTCTAATTGTTCTGCTGAACGACTCAGAAGAAAATCACAAACTCCACTCAATCCTAAAGCAGGATCTACAGTAAAATCTGTACCAGAAAATAAACTAATTTTTCTTTCTAAAATCTTGCGTACTTCTAATAAAACTGGACTAATTATCAACTCAGAACGTGCTTTTTCACTTCCTGTTGCGATCGCTAATGGTAAGCTTTCTTCTAAAAAAGCGGTAAGAGTAGTACTAGGAGCAATTGGTTTGATTTCTGGCAGAAATCTTTCACCTTCAACAGTAGTTATGCCAAAGGTTTGTTTGACTTTTCTTATGGTAAAGTCACTATAGGGCATAGGTTGTTATTTCCAAGGAGCCTGCAAAATTAATATTGAACCTAACCAACTGCAAACCTTTTATATTCTCTCACTAAAAGGTTTAATATCAGGAATTTTCTTAAATTAAAGCTACATAAACACCGGTAAAACTTCCTGCTTTAATTCCATTAACTAGAATATCAGCATTTAGTTCAATTCGACTTTTCGACTTCTTTTGCAACATATTGATGAATTTTTGCCACTTTTGAGATTCTGGGAAAGGGCAAAAAGCGTCAAACCCTTCACTAATAGGCTGGAGATATTCCACACAGTTACGCTGTATAACTATACGGGGTGATAAAGATAATTTGCGTAGATTTGCATGAACTAAAGTCCAACCCGAAAGAATAGCGATCGCTGAGACGCTACCACCAAATGCTGTAGAACGATGGTTAATATTTGCTGCTAGGGGTGCTTGTAATATCACACCTTCTTCATCAAGCTGCTTCACTCTTACACCCATATATTTAGATAACGGAATATGTTGATGTAGATAGTTTTCGGCTTCTAAATATGTAGGAAACATTTTTGATATTTAAGTAGTTATCTTATACGAAATTTACGGATGATGAATTTATACATATTTTTATATTATTTGTAAACACATAGCGTTTCTACATCTCTACTTTTTTACGTATTTAAATGTCTGAAATATGCCGATTTTCTTGTCAGGAATAGGTAAGTCTTAATTATGTTCAGATACATATAATTTTATTTATTCATAACCTCTAAATTTTTTGTAAAAAATAGCTTTAGTTATTTATTTATAAATTTAGATTAAACTTAGATTTTTTTGTTTTCAGATATAACTAAATTTGTTAAATGTTCTATCATTTTGCATCACAGATTATTTACTGATATCTGAAGATATTTTTTTAACAAAAATTACAATACATGAATATTAATCCTAGTTTAAGTCCAGATAAATTCAGGTATTGACAACGGAAGTAATGTGTTGACGAATACATAGTAAAAAAAGGCAGCTCGAACTGGTCAAAATTACGTCTATTCAACCCCGTAAATGCATGGTAGATTTCTAATCTTGTTGTCCCCTTCTCGCCATAGCCCATGCAACTCCACCCACAACACCTTGAAGAATTAGTCAATAGAAGTGGCATAAATTTACACTTAGCTAATCTGAATTTTAAGACTTTACAGGAAGAAGCAGCTTATGAGTATCTGTTGATTTCTGAGCTCATTCCTCGCAACAATACAGGAATGGTCAAAGGTGGATGGTTGCAGCGATATGCTCACACGACCCATGGTGGCTGGTGGTGTAGTGGTGTAGATCCTTTACAAGACTTCAGGGGAATGGAGAAAGGGATGGAGTGGGGATGCTTTAAACCTAATCAACCACGACTTAATGAGAAAGGTAAAGCGATTAAGTATGAACATCCTCCTCATACCTCAACCCGGGTGTTTTGCTTACGAGTGACTTTAGATATTTGGTTTACTGTTTCTCAACGTTACAATGTCCCTATACCCGAAGATATTCAAATCGGTGAAAATGTTGTTAGGGAAAAAGAAGCGAAGAGCTTTTGGGAATGGGTTATACAGCACAGTATTCCCTTGATTATTTGTGAGGGAGTTAAGAAAGCCGCAACTTTGCTATCTCAAGGATATGCTGCTATAGGTATTCCAGGTATTAATAGCGGTTATCGGGTAATTAAAGATGATTTTGGTAGGGTTGTAAGTCGTCAATTAATTCCCGATTTAGCAGTTTTTACTACTAATAAACGTAGTATTTACATTTGTTTTGATTTTGAAACGGAAGCTAAAAAAATTACCGCAGTCAGTAATGCAATTTCCCAGTTGGGGTTTCTATTTCAAGAAAAAAATTGTCCGGTACAGGTAATTGAACTTCCAGGATTAGAAAAGGGGGTTGATGAATTTATTGTTGCTAAAGGTGCAGCTAATTTTGAAAAGATTTACAGGCAAAGTATTGATTTAGAGATTTACTTTGCTAAAACTAAACCTCATAATTCTTTAACTATTACACCTGCACTTACTTGTAATCGTCGTTATTTAGGAAAAGTTAGTTTTCCTACTTCTGGATTAGTAGGAGTTAAATCAGCTAAGGGTACAGGAAAAACTACTTCTTTACAAGAAATTGTTGCAGAAGCAAAGAATAATAACCGACCAGTTTTGTTGATTACCCATAGAATTCAATTAGGACGGTTTTTATGCGAACAGATTGGTCTCAATTGGGGAATTACTGGGAAACAACAGTTTTTGAATTACCGCTATATAGGGTTATGTGTTGATTCTATTTGGAAACTCAAGTCTGAAGATTGGGAAGGTGCAATAGTAATTTTAGATGAAGTAGAACAATCTTTATGGCATTTACTCCATAGTAATACCTGTAAAGATAAACGAGTTAAAGTCTTAAAATATTTTGGAGACCTAATTTCTACAGTTTTGAAAACTGGAGGATTAGTAATTGCTCAAGATGCTGATTTATCAGATATTTCTCTAGATTATTTACAAAAATTAGTAGAAAATAAATTTCAACCTTGGGTGGTTGTGAATGAATGGAAACCTACAAACGGTTGGGATGTAACTTTGTATGATTCCCCTAATCCTACACCATTAATTCAACAGTTAGAAATAGACTTGATGGCAGGTCGTAAATGTTATGTAACGACCGATAGTCGTTCTGGACGTTACAGTTGTGAGACGGTAGAACGTTACTTAAAAGAACGTTTTACGAAGCTACGTCAAGATTTCCCTAAAAGTCTAGTTGTGAGTTCCCAAACGACAAATACACCAGGACATGAAGCAGTAGATTTTGTGGCAGCAATTAATCAGAAAATTACAGATTATGAAGCAGTTTTTGTAACTCCTAGTTTAGGTACGGGAGTTAGTATCGACGTTCAGCATTTTGACCGGGTTTATGGGATTTTTCAAGGGGTAATTCCAGACTCTGAAGCACGACAAGCTTTAGCGAGGGTGAGAGATGATATACCCCGGATTGTATGGTGTGCAAAACGTGGTATCGGGTTAATTGGTAGCGGTAGCGGTAACTATAAATTATTATCTCATTGGTATCAGGAAAATCAAAAGGAAAATTTAGCTTTATTAAGTCCATTACATAAAATAGATGTAGATTTACCCTTAGCTTATGACCCGATTCATTTAAGAACATGGGCAAAATTATCCGCGAGGGTAAATACTTCTATCTGTATTTATCGTCAGTCTATGAAAGAGGGTTTAATTGCTGATGGACATCAAGTTTTAGTCCGTAGTAATGATAGGTATAGCAATATTATTAGAGATTTACGTCACGCTTTTTTAGCGACGGAACCAAGTGATGTTGAAACTCGAAAAAGATTGATTGTTGAAATTGTTAAAGCTAGAAAAGACTGGGAAAAGAGTAGAGAAAAGAATAAAGATATTAATCTGAAAATTAGAAAGATTAAACAACAAAAACAGCTAGATACAGCCAATGCTATAGCTAATGCTGAGGATATTGATTACGTAGAATACGAAAAACTAACGGTTAAGCATTCTCTGACTGAGGATGAACGTTATAAACTGAATAAATCTTTACTGCGTCAGCGCTATGGTGTAAAAGTTACTCCTCAATTGAAATTAAAAGATAGCAAAGGGTATTATTGTCAATTATTAATACATTATTATTTAACCCACGAAAGAGAATTTTTCCACAGTCGAGATAAAGAAGAACTGAAGCAACAATTATTTTGGGGTGAAGGAAAGATTTTCCTACCAGACCTCAAAACTTATACCTTGAAAGTAGAAGCTTTAAGAGCATTGGGGGTGATGCAGTTTTTGGAGGTGGGAAGAAAGTTTCAAGAAAATGATGCTGACCTAATTTTGTTAAAAAATACTTTTATTCAATGTAGTAAGCATATAAAAAGGGCACTGGGAATTAATTTAGTAACTCAGCAAGAACAAGTTACTGCAATTAGAATTTTAAGTAGATTAATGGGTTTACTGGGTTTAAAATTAAAACGCAATTCCCAGGGATATGAAATAGATTCAAGTAGTCTTGATGATGGTAGAAATGAAATATTTCGGGTGTGGAAACAACGAGATGAGTTAATGTTAGAAAATCTTCAGGACGTTGAGCGATCGCTTATCACACCAATGGGGAGGGGTTGATAATTTTGAATATAGTGAAGGGTAACGGGTAAAGGTGAAAGTTATGGGTGATATTCAGGTTTGGAAGGATTGGAAGGAAGAATTAGTCGCTAGTCTTAAATATTCTCAAGAATCTGAAGAATGGTTATCTTTAACTCCAAAGGAAAAGGAAAGGGTAATTGCAGCTAAAGAGCGGTTTCCAGTAATGGTTCCCCTGGGATATGCAAAGTTGATAAACTGGCAAAATACTGAGGATCCTTTACGTCAATTATTATTACCTTCGGAGTGGGAGACAGACCAAAACGGTAGTTTGGATACTAGTGGGGAAGAACTTTCTACTGTTGTCCAAGGTTTACAACATAAATACGAACAAACAGCAGTATTAATTGTCACACAAGCTTGTGCTGGTCATTGTCGTTATTGTTTTCGTCGTCGTTTGATGAGTCGGGATGTATTGGTCAAAGAAACTATTGAAGATTTACAAGCAGCTATTAACTATATTGCCTTACATCCAGAAATTGATAACGTACTGCTTTCTGGGGGAGACCCGATGATTTGTAGTACCAAACGGCTAGAGAATATTTTACAAGCGATCGCGCAAATTTCTCATGTTCGTCAAGTGCGTATCAGTAGTAAGCTTCCGGCTTTTTTACCTAGTCGTTTCACGACAGATTCACGATTACTATCGGTATTAGAGAAGTATCAATCTAGATTTCAAATTATTATTCAATGTCATTTTGACCATCCTAGGGAAATTACCCCAGCATCAGTTAGTGCTTTGAAAGGATTACGGGAAACGGGTTGTTTGTTAACTTCTCAAATCGCTTTGATGAAAGGTGTTAACGACAATCCTAATACTTTGAGTGAGTTATTTAAAACACTGCATTACAACGGTGTTATACCTCAATATTTATTCCATCCCCGTCCTGTTAAACACGCTACACATTTTCAAATACCTATTGTGACCGGAATGGAGATAGTGGAAGCAGTACGTCAAGGTTGTAATGGTTCTATTAAAAGATTTCGCTATATTCTTACCCATGCAGACGGTAAATTGGAACTTGTAGGTATGCTTCCGGGGGAAGCAATGCAGTTAGTTGCAAAATGGCAGCAAGTAAGGCAGGGTTTAAATAAGTCGGGTTTGATGGTATTTGATATCAATTCAGATATGGTTTGGTTGGGTGATGGATAATGGTGATTGGTAATGAACCAAATTTGATGTCATCTTTGCGATCGCTAACAGTGAGTAATAATTTTAAGTTTAAAAAATATAGAGACGCAATATATTGCGTCTCTAGTGAAGTTTACATTAATTGAGCTTTTGCTTTTTAATAGCTAATAATTAACCGCTAATAGCTTGTATTTTTGAACCGATAACTAATAGCCTTTTAATAAAATATAGAAGAAACAATCAGGGTATATAGTCAATATATTTATGAAAAACCTAACTAATGATAATTCTTCTAAAATGCATAGAAAGCAATAGCATCCTTATATTCTTTATCTAATGTCCATCCATGATTTGCATTAGGGTCTTTAGAATAAAAATGTCTGAAGTCACCTGCTTCTTGCTGATAATAGTATTGATAAATTGGTTCGGTACCTAATATTTCCTTATCACAAGCATAGAAAGCAATACCATCTTTATAGTTTTCATCTAGAGTCCAACAAGCTTCAACATTGCGGTCTGTAGAATAAAAGTAACGAACACCGCCTTCTTTTTGCTGATAATAGTATTGATAAACCGGAACTGTACCGGGTAACTTATGCTTGAAAGCATAAAAGGCGATCGCTTCATTATAGTTCTCATCTAAAGTCCAACCTTCTTTGACATCTTTATCTAAGGAATAGAAGTAACGATAACCTTGGTCGGGTTGTTGAGCATAGTATTGGTAAACTGGACGTGCTTTCAACATTATTTTTCCTCTTGATTTCTGAAGTTTCTCACTAGATTTTCTAGCGGTTTTGCTTACATAAAATTACTACAGATGGCAAGTGGGAATTTTCGGAAATTTTAGTATTTCCAATTACTAATTTATGATTCTATAAAACTTATTTAACGTCAGTTGGGAAAAAGTCAAGTTTATTTAAGCTTGAATGGCTGAAACTACGTAAGCACGTTGACCTATCCCAGAATCAAGCGACGGTATAATCAGGATTTAAGCTTATCCCGAATAATGGTTATTTACCAGAGTTACAACTTTTTTCACCTGAACCGTATTGGATATACCTAATGCAAAAACTTGGATCAAAAATTGGATTATTATTCGAGTCTCAAGCAGATATAATGTCTGCACCGACAGCAAAGGAAGAAACTCACTATCATTGGCGGGAATTTGAAGAAGTAGAAGCTGTTACAAGTGCTTTAATTAGCTTGGGGTGTGAAGTTGATAAGATTGGTACTCTGGATAATTTATTAGAAAAATGGCGTATTCAACAACTTCCTGATTTTGTCTGGAATCTTTCCGTCAGAACTGTTTCTCGCAATCGTACTGCTTTAGCACCTGCAATTTTAGAACAGTTACAAATTCCCTATACTGGTGGTGATGCAACAATCAAAAGTCTCACTCTAAATAAAGATTTACTCAAACCTGTATTGCAATGGTGTGGAGTATTAACTCCTCGTTGGTATCGATATAGTAATGCTGAAGATATTCAATCTTTACCACCATGGTCCGTATCTATTTTAAAACCCAGTTGCGAAGGTTATTCCTTGGGTTTACAACGCTTTGAAAATCGGCAAGGGATAAATGGATTATGTGATGCGATCGCTAATTTACAACAGTCTTTTGGGGTTCCTGTATTATGTGAGGAGTTAATTCGAGGTAGGGAAATTACTGTGGGTGTAGTTGGTAATTTCACTCCGTCTCTACTGGGTGGGATAGAAACTGTGAATTCGGAAGGTAAAGCTTTACAGGAGGAAGTTTTAGATTTACGAGCTAAGCGTCAGGGGAGTTTTCAGAAGATAGCAGTTGATTTATCTTCTCCAGAATTACGAAATTTAGGGGAAGTAGTGGAGAAACTGATGCAGTTCTTTTCTCCTTTAGATTATGCTACTTTCGATTTTCGCATTGCAGCTGATGGTAGAGCATATTTATTAGATATTAACGCTGATGCGACTTTAAATCCCCAACGTTCTTTTGCTCAAATTGCTCTGCAAAATGGTTTATCTTATCAGCAGTTAATTGAAATGATATTACAAGCTTCTCTGAAGCGTTGGGAAGTATAAAAGCAATAGATATAAGTAAGTGGGTTGAATTAAATATAGGATGGATTACGCTACACTAACCCATCCAATCAAAGGATTGCTTTCATACTTGATAAAATAAATACACGCATATTATAAATAATTACGCCTTCCTACTTACCGGGATGAGACATTGCGTATGTGTAAAAGGAGAAGGGTTTAGCTTTTGCTTTACCCTTACAATTTGGCTTTTAGACCATACAATAACTGAACTGAAATATGAAGCGATCGCCTAAACCAAGACCAAGGTTAACTCCACCATCGCTATTTAATATTGCCAAAATAGTTGCAGTTGCAACCCTGATTGGTAAGGTCTTTGGTTTGTTACGTTCTACTTTGATGGCGGCGGTTTTTGGGGTGGGTACTGTCGCAAATGCTTATAATTATGCCTATATTATTCCTGGTTTCTCATTGACGATTTTGGGGGGGATCAATGGTCCTTTACACGTTTCTTTAGTTAGTGTTTTAAGCAAACGAGATAAATCCGAGGCTGCTTCTATAGTAAAAAATATTACTACTTTAGTCAGTGGTTTTTTACTGTTATTGACTATTTTACTTATATTATTTGCAAATAATTTTATTGATTTAATTGCCCCCGGTTTGCAGTCTCCAGTCAGAGAACTTGCGATCGCGCAATTACAAATTATGGCTCCGGTGGTTTTATTTGCAGGATTAATTGGTATCGGTTTTGGTAGTCTAAATGCTGCACAACATTATTGGCTACCTTCTATTAGTCCGATGTTTTCTAGTATGACAGTCATGGTAGGTTTGGGTTGGTTTATCTGGCAAGGAGAAGAGGCTAGTAGTATTCAATACCTACGAATGGGGAGTTTTGTTTTAGCAACAGCAACCCTGATAGGTGCGATTGTGCAATGGTTGATGCAATGGTTTGTACAAAGACGGGAAGGTATGGGTGGACTTATTCCCTCCTTTAACTGGAATACTCCCGGAGTCAAGGAGGCTGTATTTATTATGATTCCGGCGATTCTTTCCTCTAGTATGGGTCAAATTAATATTTATATCGACTTATATTTTGCTTCCTATATTCCCGGGGCTGCTGCATCTTTAAACTATGCTGGATTATTAGCGCAAACTCCCAAAGGTATTCTGAGTAGTATACTTTTAATACCATTAATGCCCGTATTTTCACATTTAGCGACCCCAGAGCATTGGACTGCTCTCAAACAAAGAATTCGCCAAGGTTTAGTTCTCACAGCTCTGACTATGCTACCTCTAGGAGCATTGATGATTGCCCTGGCTGTACCAATTGTAAAACTAGTTTTTGAAAGACAGGCATTTGATGCAAATGCTTCTAGGTTAGTTGCTTCCGTGGTGATGGCATATGGTTTGGGAGCTTTTACTAGTGTTGCTGTCAGTATTCTAGTTAGAGTATTTTACGCCTTGGAGGATGGAAAAACACCATTTCGCATCACTTTATTAAATATCTTATTAAATGTAGTTTTAGATTACCTACTCATCCAAAGTTTAGGAACCCCCGGTTTAGTTTTAGCTTCAATGAGTTTAAATATCAGTGCGATGTTAATTATGCTCTGGTGTTTGCATCGTCGTTTGGATGGTCTGCCATGGAGAGAATGGGGTACAGTCCTGTTAGGTTTGGTGAGATCTGCTGGAATAGCAGGTCTGACAGCTTGGGGAATAGGTCAGGGTTTTGCATTAATTTTAGGTCGCGATCGCATATTAGGGTTATTGTTGCAGTTGGTTTTGGCTGGAAGTACAGGTTTGGGGGTCTTTGCAATATTGGTCAGTTGGATGAAGTTACCAGAAGTTGAATTGTTGCTGAGTCGTTTCCGGAAGAAGAATATTTCTGGTTGATAACTTTAAACCATATAGCGCTACGCTTTTAGGTTAGGACGTTTTTCAAGAAGAAGAAAGAATTGGGGGATTCTCCCCCAAACCCCCTATTGGGCGGACGGCTGCGTCCCCCAAACCCCCTCCAGATAAGAGAAAATACACGACTTGGAAGGTTTTCACTTGGATGAATACAAATTCTACCTCACCCTGTCCTTACTAAGGAGAGGGAAAGAGGGTGAGGTTTTGAATGTATTGGACTCAACCGAAAACCGCTATATAAGCCTGGGACTTTCAGTTTTAGACGGTCTAGAATACCAAGTATTATTTATTTACACGACCTTTTTGGTGCAAGATGTGAGCGACCCAGCTTATGGGAATTCCCTATTAAAATTCAGTTATTCTGTTTTTAATCACAACTAGACGGTAGAATATTCGTATTTTTACTGCTCAGAAATAAAACTTATGACAATGCATAATGCGCTGGAAAATGCATTCACAAATCACTGTGTATTAAAAATAATCAGTGGATTAAATAATTTCAATCCTGTAAGTGTGGCTGCAACTATCAAAGCTGCTGACTTGGGAGGTGCGACCTTTATTGATATTGCTGCCGATGTATCCTTGGTAGAGATGGCAAAATCTTTAACAAATTTGCCTATCTGCGTATCTGCTGTAGAACCAGAAAAATTTATACAGACTGTGAAAGCTGGTGCTGACCTAATTGAAATTGGTAACTTCGATAGTTTTTATACTCAGGGAAGACGTTTTGAGGCTGAGGAAGTTTTAGCCCTAACTAAGGAAACTAGAGCATTATTACCAGAAATAACTTTATCTGTAACTGTTCCTCATATTCTGACTTTAGATAAACAGGTACACTTAGCAGAAGAACTTGTGAAAGTGGGGGCAGATATTATCCAGACAGAAGGTGGTACTAGCACCAATCCCACTCACCCTGGAACCTTGGGTTTGATTGAGAAAGCTGCACCTACATTAGCCGCAGCTTACGAAATTTCCCGCACCGTATCTGTCCCCGTACTTTGTGCTTCCGGTATATCTAATGTGACTGCACCACTTGCGATCGCATCTGGAGCTGCTGGTATTGGTGTGGGTTCTGCTGTTAATCAACTCAACAGTGAGGTTGCGATGATTGCTGCTGTACGCAGTTTGGTGGAAGCATTAGGTACTGTAGAAATTATGAGTTTTGATAGCAGTTTATCTTAAGCTACTGGCGAGCAATCTGTTAGTTTTTATAAGACTTACGCAAATTCCTATAAATTAACAGGGGGATTAGGGAAATCCGGAGTCTGAAATACCTAACTTCTGATTAGGGGATTTCCCTTTCCCCAGTCTATAAGGATTAACTAACCCAAACACTCTTGCAAGCTATAAATAACTTGGTCTTGCTGTTCTTGAGACAGTTCTGGGAACATGGGTAAGGAAAGAACGCGATCGCAAATTTGTTCGCAAATGGGTAATTCCCCTGCTGTATAACCTAAATCTTGGTAAACTGGCTGCAAATGTAAAGGATAAGGGTAGTAAATCATTGTATTTACCCCTTTTTGTGGTAATTTTTCCCGCAACCTATCTCGTTTTCCATCAAGAATCTGAATTGTGTACTGGTTCCAAACACCTTCTCCTCCTGATAATTGTTGAGGAATGATAATACCTTTGATTTCGGCTAATGCTTTATGGTAACGAAAAGCAATTTGCTGTCTTTGATGATTCCAAGTGTCTAAATAACGTAGCTTAATTTGCAAGATAGCTGCTTGAATTGCATCTAAACGACTATTTACCCCAACTTCTTCATAGGAGTATTTAATTTTCTGTCCGTGTTCCTTAAGCATCCGTAATTTTGCTGCTATTTCAGCATTATTAGTAGTAATTGCGCCACCATCACCACAACCACCAAGATTCTTAGTTGGGTAAAAACTAAAACAGCCGACGTGTCCGATGCTACCAACTTTTTCCTCGTTCCAGATTGCCCCTGTAGATTGAGCGCAGTCTTCAATGACAATTAAATCATGGAATGCCGCTAAGTCCATTAATGCGGTCATATCCACTGGTTGACCGAATAGATGAACTGGAATGATAGCCTTAGTTTCAGGGGTAATTGCTGCTGCTACGTGTTGTAAATTCAAGTTAAATGTATCAGCATCGATATCAACAAAAACAGGTTTAGCACCTACAGCACTGATAACTTCAGATGTGGCAATAAATGTAAAGGGAGTAGTAATAACTTCATCACCAGCACCAATACCAAAAGCCCTTAATGCCAAAAACAGCGCATCAGTGCCGGAGTTACAACCGATACAGTGTGATGTTCCTATATACTTCCCTAGCTGCTGCTCAAATTCTTCTACAACAGGACCACCAATATAACGTCCAGAAGATAAAATTTGCAGGACTGATGTACTTATTTCGGCTTCAATTTTATTGTATTGTTGTTTGATATCGAATACTGGGACAGAATTTACAGTTTGAATCATAAGTTCTTGTGTGAATGTAAAAAAATAGATGCTTAGTTCGTTGGTTTAGTTCGTTGGTTTAGTTATGAGTGTAAGTCTGTATTAATTTGATACAGTAAATACTAATAGGAAAAAATATACAAGCATTTACTCGTATATTTTTGTAGTTAATATATAGCAGATAAAGATTTAAAGGGTCTATTGTAGCTTTTTTAATTTTTAGATTTTAAATTTTATTTGAGATTTTATTTTAGGTTTGAAATATTTATATCCTATTAATTATCCCTATTTACCATGATTGAAGATAATCATTAATACCACTATGGGAAACTTAAAATACTCGTGCAGGGAGGATATTACTATAAAATTCCACCAATGGATGTCAAGAAAGGATTTTCTGAAAGCTAAGGGAAATAGGCAATAAGATACTTAAAAATTCTTGTATAAAGAAAGTTTTATCGATTTTAAATAGTTCGTTTATTTTTACTGTGCTGTACTAAAAGCAACTTATTTGTATATTTTGTATAACAAGATTTTGTTTCTTCTATATTAACTTCTGAAAAAAGATTAAAAATGAAACTCCTGCCCCTAGATTTTGTTGATTTAGTTAGCGCGATCGCTTTAATGGGTGTTGCAATTGGTTTGTCTGCATGGGAAAGGTTAGGACTGGAATTGAAGCTATTGAATGTTACTTTTAGAACCATTTTACAATTAGTTGTATTGGGATACATTTTTGATTTCATTTTCGAGCAAAATAACCCTGGTTACGTTTTGGCGATTTTAACAGTTTTGCTGATTATATCGGCAATTGTTACTAGAAATCGCATCGATAAAAAGATTACCAAAATCCTTCCTTTAGTAGGGGGAGCAATGTTAATTAGTACTGCGATCGCGGTACTGTATGTAAATTTTTTGATTATTCAACCCGAACCCTGGTTTAACCCCCAGTACATCATTCCTCTAACGGGGATAATTTTAGCCAATGCAATGAACGCAGCTGCGGTATCTGGAGAAAGATTATTAAAAACTATTAATTCCAGTTATTTAGAGATAGAAACCCATCTTAGTTTAGGTGCAACTCCCCAACAAGCTGTGAAACAATACCGTCAAGATGCTATTAGAGCAGGTTTAATTCCTACCATCAACCAAATGACTCTTATTGGTATGATTACTCTACCAGCAATTTTTTCGGGACAATTGTTGAGTGGAGTAGAACCGAGCGAAGCAGCATCTTATCAAATTTTAATTATGTTTGCGATCGCTTTTGCCAACTTTGTAACGACGATACTTGTTACCAAAGGAATATGTCACATATCCTTTAATTCTGTATCCCAATTAATTAAACATTAAAGTTCTCTACAAAACAAACCTGGTCTTCTGAATAATTTCACCCTGAGAATCATATACGAGTAATGGTAAATCGGCATTATTACTAATTGCTTCGAGAGCTTGCTGTAAAATTTGTAGATGACCATTAACGCTAGCGATCGCTTGTGGGTCTTCTTCAATGCTTGCGTCTACAAAGCTCTTTTCCAATGCTTTTTCATATTCTGATGTAATGCGGACAATTATTCCTTTATTATCTAATGTATATTTACAGATTTCAATTTCGCCGTAGCAAGTTTTTTCTAAATCATTGCCTATCTTTTGCCACCTTTGAACAATTTTGAGATTCTGCTGTGCTTGTTTTAGCTTTAAAGAATAAGTCTTGATTTGGGATTCTACTTGTTGATAGTATTTGCTTTCCTTTGGAATACTTTTAGCTGCATTTAAAGCTTGATTCCAGTGACTTATTGATAAGCTCCATTGGTCTATTTGAGCATACTTTTCAGCTTCTTTGGCTGCAAGCAGACTTAGTTCATAAGATTTTACTGCAATCATTTCTTTGGTAGTACGCTGACGGGTTGTGGAAAGCTCTGGTATATATTCTGACAATATTTTTTGCGCATCTGCATAAGCTATACTACCTCTAGGTACGACTTTTAAAGCATTTACAGCAATTTGCCATGTAGACTGGGCTTTTTGCCAATCTTCGAGGGATACAGCTTTTTCTGTACGTTTTTTGGCGACCTTTGCTACGGATTTACTATCATTAAGCTTCTTGAGCCATTTTTTTTCCCCTAGCAGTTGTCGGTTAATAATTTTTAGATTGGTGCTGTAGTTAAATAATTTTGGTTTGACTAAAGTATATAACTCGCTATTAGTACTAATACTTTCTAAAGGTGCGATCGCTTGTCTCCACAGTTTCTGTTTTGCTTGCAATTCTTCTATACTTTCTGATGGGGTTCGACTTAATTGAGCTACTTTTTTGCCGTTTTTAAATGCTTTTAACACTTGATTAATTTCATTTGATTGCTCAGATAAGTTCTCTATTACTTCTACAGCTTGACTATGATAGGGAGACCATTGAGGAATTTTTTGTAAAGATGTTTTATTGAGATCGATTTTTTGCTGTACCGCTAATAATTCTGGTACTGATTTGATATTATTAATGCGTGCTTTTAATATGCCTTCTCCTAAAAGTGCTGTTTCTAATTCTCGACACTCATTGAAGGTACATGGACTCATCAGTACATTACCAGCAGTACCAAAAATTGCAACTACTGAGAAGATAACTGCTGCTAAAGCTCCTTTTCTAGGAAATTTTTTCTCAGAAGTAGAAGTAGAAGTAGAAGTAGAATTATAAATAGAAAAAGATTCTGATGTGTCTAAATGATTCTGGTTATCGGTGACACCCGAGGACAAAGGTACTATAGAAGTACCAGATAAAGAGTTGCTATTCACCGAAGTTGAGCAACTACCAGTTATTTTTACGGTTTTAACTTCTTGATTATCTACTTGATTATTAAAATTTATTTTTATACAACGCTTGATATAGGGCAGTTTTGTACCAAAATATCTCAGAAATAATTCAACTCGTGATTGACTGGGAGTAAATTCTGAATATAACAATTCTTCTAGAACCGTAAAAGTATCTTCAGTACTTACATTTACACCTTTTGGATGTTCCGTAAGAATCATCAGTAGATTGTCTTTGACAGCACACTTGACAAGAAAAAATTCACCAGAAGGTATCTCCGCACGTAAATGTTCTCTACATAGCTGTTCTAACAAATACAAGTCTTCCATTTTTCCTGCTGCTTCTTGCGTTCTATTTTGCTGACTTTGGTTGGGTTTGGCAAATGCTGTAGCATCAGAAGCAATACTAGGCTTTGTTGAATGCAGGTACACAGTTGGATTCACCACAGTCTAAAAACACGAACGACCAATTTTGTAACATATTTTTTGTCATTTTGTAAGTTTTTAAACAATTATTCCATTATTTTCTGATTTCTATCTAACTTCAACCTAACTTCTAAACTAGAAAATATACGTAGAAATAAATCAAGATAATTTGTTATAACTTTCCTTCGCAATGAACAAATTAAAAAAGATAAAATATTGATTTAATTAACCTTATACACTCATCTTTGAAAATTTATATTCAAATTATATTATTTATCTTGGTGCAAAAAATTGATGTGAAGGGCAATAATTATTTTCCGATAAATGCTTTCTGGATTGCCAAAATCCCCTGACATTATATATTGCAAGGATTTACTTCAGTTCTGTGGATATAGGAGGAAGTTGGGGAAATATAAACATCTGGGATACTAGTTTATTGGTTGAGTTGGCGTAAATTATCAGACCAATGATTTTCCCATAATTTAATTTATTATCCTTACTTGTGTTTAAAAAAATCTAAAATTATATCTAGCGTCGTCAGCAAATACATCAGGAACGATTAGAGGCATGCCAACAGAGAGAACAAGAAAAATATGCCGACTTGTCTCAATTATCCGTAGCAGAAAAATGTCGATATCTAACCTTGCG